>CAZPFM010000408.1:0-3028 GCA_964585845.1 uncultured Bacteriovorax sp. | reverse complement strand
TGGTAGCGATGATACCGGCAGCAGTAGAGATAATGAGGGCCGGGATCTGAGCGATAAGACCATCCCCAACCGTCAGGAGGGTAAAGGTTCTCGCTGCTTCTGAAAAAGAGAGATCATTCTGAGCGACACCCACGATGATCCCGCCAATGATGTTAATCGCCGTGATGAGAATCCCCGCAATGGCATCTCCTCGAACGAATTTCGAAGCACCGTCCATGGACCCGTAGAAATCTGCTTCCTGGGCCACTTCCGCTCGTCTTCTTTTGGCTTCCGTATCATTGATGAGTCCGGCATTTAAGTCGGCATCGATGGCCATCTGTTTACCAGGCATAGCATCTAAGGTGAAGCGAGCAGAAACTTCGGCCACTCGTCCAGCACCCTTGGTGATAACGATGAAGTTGATGATGACTAAGATGATGAAGATGATGATCCCCACCGCGTAATTACCACCCACCACGAATTCACCGAAGGACTCGATGATCTTTCCGGCCGCGGCCGTGCCTTCGTCGGCCCCACGAAGAAGGATGTTTCTTGTGGAAGCTACGTTTAAGGAGAGGCGAAGGAGGGTTGTTATAAGAAGCACAGATGGAAAGGTTGAGAAATCCAGAGGCTTTTTCGAGTAAACAGAAATAAGGAGAATCGCCACCGCCAGGGCAATGGAGAAAGCTAAGAAGAGATCGAGGATGACCGGAGAAATCGGCACCACCATCACCCCTAAAACCAGGATAAGTCCCAGGGCTATGGCGAGGTCCGAATTTTGAGAAAAGACTTTTAACTTTTCAAAAAATCTATCCATGATGAACTCTCCTTAAGAGTCTATTTCAAAGCCTTCTGCTTTCTTTTCAGTTTATAAACAAAGGCGAGGATCTCAGCGACGGCCTTATAGAGCGTGCGCGGAACTCCCTCCCCTACTTTCACAGTTTTATGTAATGTCCGGGCGAGCATGATGTTCTCCACCACCGGAATATCATTTTCTTTAGCGATTTCACGGATCCGAAGGGCCAGGTGATCAGATCCCTTGGCAATCACCGAAGGGGCCACCATGGTTTCTCCGTCGTATTTAATCGCCACTGAAATGTGAGTGGGATTGGTCACGATCACGTCCGCTTTCTTCACATCATCCATCATGCGCTTCTGGGCCATCTGCCGCTGAATCTGACGGATCTTCTGCTTCACTTCCGGGTTACCATCCCGCTCTTTGGCTTCTTCCTTGGCCTGCTGTTTAGTCATCATCATCTTCTGACGGTATGACCACTTCTCCCAGGCAAAGTCGAGAAGGGCGATAACCCCAAGTCCAAGTAAGATCGAGAAGCCAAGCTTCACCATGAGGTATTTACCAAACGAAAGACTCTGGCCCGCATCCGCGTGGAGAAAGCCCAGGAAAGAACCGATATTATCTTTCATCACCGAGTAAGTGATGATGATCACCACCGTGAACTTAAAAATACCTTTGATCGCCTCAACCAGGGCTTTTTTCGATATGAGGCGGCTTACACCCTTGATTGGATTGATGCGCTCAATATCCATGTTGAGAACTTCAGGGGAGTAGAGAAATCCGATCTGAGCAAACTGGGCCAAGACGCCGAGACAAACGGAAGCGCCGAAGGTTGGGGCCGTGGCCTTGAGCATGGCCAGAGAAGTCTCCTTGAAGACTTCGCTAAATTTTTCTTTGGTGTAAACGTGACGGAAGTCCTGCTTGTAGATCCAGTCGAGGTAATAAGAGAAGACTTCGAAGATATACATCCCGCAGAGAATAAGAGTCAGGAGAGAACCTGTGAGGAGAAGAACGGACGTGAGTTCCTTGGATGATGCAACATCACCTTTTTTACGGGCCTCTTCCAGTTTGTATTGGGAGGGTTCTTCGGTTTTTTCGTCGTCGTTCTCGTCGGCCATCCTATGCCTTGGAAAAAGTTAGAAGCTTAAGAACTGGTACCAGTCACCAAGCTTTTCTACGTAGAGATCAAAACTCACCTGGAAAAATTCCTCTGCTATTCCTAAGAAGAGGAGAAGTCCCAGACCGATGTTCACAACGAAACTGACCATCAGGACATTCATCTGAGGGACCGTTCTCGCCACGATTCCGAACACCAGGTTCATGAGCAAGTTGGCGAAAATCAGAGGGCCTCCGAGGAGAATTGCCGCACTGAACGCCGACTTAAAGAATAACACAAAATACTCCGGGGTTTTCAGCATTTTGTCGGCATGCGAGAAATTTACAGAAAAAAACGACTCAAACACTCCCTTAAACATGGGCACTAAGGCACCAGAGGTAAGTATCAGGATTATCATGGTCCATTCGATGATTCTTTCAAACGGACCTACCTGCTGCCCCTGGGTGGGGTCGAAGTAGTTTACTGAGGCAAATCCTACCTGTTGAGTCAGGATTGAACCGGTGGCGATGAAAAGACTCATGATGGATTTCACCAGAAAACCAATGATAAGCCCGGTGGTGGTATGAAACATCATGAGAAGCCAGATATTGTCCTTACCCACCAGAGCGATCTCCCCTACCAGGATATCCTGGACCGCTGGGAAAAAAGCATAGGAGATAAGAACACTCCCTAAGATCTTGATCAGACCCGGGACGGATTGATTATCAAAAATAGGCAATTGGATCAGGACGGCCGACCACCGGGCAAAGCTCAGCCAGTAGGCGAGAAAAACCGCTTCACTTGTAAGGGTGAGATTCATCGTCGGATGAACTCAGGAATTCCAATCCAGAGCTCCTGCGTGTAAGAGACCATGGTCTCCATCATCCAGGGACTGAAGATAACAAGGGCCGCGACGATCACGAGGATCTTCGGGATAAAAGATAGTGTCTGCTCATTGATCTGGGTCACGGCCTGGAAAATCGAAACAAGGATACCCACAAGCAGGGCCCCAATGAGCATGGGTGCCGAGAGCATGAGAGCTACTTTGATTCCCTGATTGACGACTTCGACAGCAAATCCGTTATCCATGGAAAACCTCCGAAATCCTTAAGTGTTAAAAGAGCGGAGGATAGCTCCGGTCACAAGTTGCCAGCCAT
>CAZPFM010000407.1:0-3055 GCA_964585845.1 uncultured Bacteriovorax sp. | reverse complement strand
TAAGGCAAAGGGATGAGCTTCATTTTATCCCATTTAATGGCCTTCTCCGTGTCAATGCTTTTAGACAGAGCGGTGAGGTACTCTGAAGAGAGAAGCTTTTGAGTAGGAACCTCATTAAAATCCGGATCCCCCAGGTATTTTGCCCGGTCAAGAAAGGCCCTCTGCATACTCTGGGCAGTGAGGTGAACTGCCTGAGTAGACTGAGGTCCATATTTTTTAAGGTTGTAAGGTTCAAGCATCTTCAGGATTTGAATCACATGGATTCCACCGGAACTCGGAGGAGGCATAGAGAAAATCTCCACTCCGTTAAACTCTCCAGTCACCGGACTCCTTTCCTTCATCTCATAATTTTTAAGATCTTTGTAACTAAGAAGACCACGTTTTTTCTGAACCGTTTCCACGATGGCCCGGGCAATCTTTCCTTCATAAAAACCCTTAGCTCCGAGCTTTGAAATATGCTCCAGACTTTGAGCAAGGTTTTCCTGATAGATCGTGGCCCCTAAAAGAGGAGTCTCACCGGCTTTGGTATAGAATGTCTTCCTTGCCTCCGGATCTTTGAAAAGAAGTTCCTTCCGGTCTTCCAGGGCTTCGTGGAGCTGCTCGTATAAGGGAAAGCCTTCACGGGCAAGTTTGATGGCCGGCTTAAGACACTCCTCCCAGGAGAGACGCCCGTATTTTTTGTGAACCTCCCAGATCCCGCGAACGAGACCAGGAGTGGCCACCGCCAAACTTCCTTCCTGTGAAAGAAGTGGCTGGGGTTCACCTTTTTTAGTGAGATACATATTCTTATGACCTTTCAGAGGCGCAATCTCCCGGAAGTCAAAGGCGCGAACCTTATTTTCTTTTATTGAATAGAAAAGAAGAAATCCACCTCCGCCCAGACCGGTGGAATGTGGTCTTTCAACTGAAATAGCAAAGGAAGCCGCCACAAAAGCGTCGATGATATTTCCTCCACTCTTCAGGATGTGAAGGGCCGAACGGGTAGTGGCCTGTCCTTGACTTGTGACCATGGATTGACTGGCCTTAGATTCGTGGGCCACCCGGGGCTCCACCACTGTAGGGGCCACGATACGAACTTCATGGGTGCAACCGACGAGAAGGGTCAACAATAAGAACAACCGCATTTACGACTCCTGAGAGATTTTGGATACTGGAAAAGTCTAGGAGAAGAAGAATGGATCTAAAAGATAAAAAATGTGTTCCTTGCCATGAATGGGTGCCACCCCTTTCAGAAGAGGCGAAAGAAGACTACCTTAAAAAAAGTCCCGACTGGGAACTCACTCATGAAAAATCCCGCATACAAAGAGAATTTAAATTCAAAAATTTTAAGCGGGCCCTGGAGTTTACCAATATCATCGGAGCCATTGCCGAAGAAGAAAAGCATCACCCGGAGATCCATCTCGGCTGGGGTCACACTATTGTGGAGATCTGGACCCATGCTAATAATAATCTACTGGAAAATGACTTTATCCTCGCTGCAAAGATCGATGAAGCCTTCAGGACTTTTTCGTCTTCGCTAAAAGCTTAACCTCTCTAAAAAAAGATTTCTGCTTTTGGGATTTACCCGTGAGATAGGACTGAGTGGGGTCAATGTAGAACTCTTTTAAGGCCGCGCGCCCAATGAGCATCCGGTATTTCATGGTTTCACGATTTGTGAGAGTGACTTCTACCCTTTTTTTCATTCCACCCAAATACAGCCAGGTCTTAATCACGTAGCGCTCTTCCTTGTGGCCACCGGAATCTGTCACCACTCTTTGATCCACCAGCGGGGCCTTGCATTTGACTTCGATACTGGTGTCGCTCTGAAGTGGATGGACCTTGAAGTGGACGTAGGTTTTCTTCCCGGGGTTTTTCTGAAGGGTGATATCGAAGGCGTGAATACTTGAAGTTTTTGCACCGGTATCCACCTTGGCCTTAATGGCAGGGAGATTCAAATCCGGCAGACTCACCCATTCTCTCCACCCAATGATCTGAGGAGAAAGGGGCTTTTTATCATTTTCATCAATCTTGTCGTTCATGAGCGGATTATACGCTGAAATCATTCAATAAATTAATGGACGATTTTGCCTCACAAGATTTTGCTGCGAAAACCAACCCTTGCGCTACAATAAAAGAAATAGTTCAGACAGGAAGTCTAACCCGTGAGGATTCATGAAGAATTTTATCATTCCAGTCTCTTTGGTTCTCAGTGTCACAAGTTGTTCAGTTTTAAAGCTCAAAAAGCCTGACCGCGTCCCCCAGAATTTATCCGAATCGGCCCAGATCAGCTCGGATGAGATCTTCGAGAATGCCATCGCACCTGAAGAAAACACCCATGAACTTGCTGAAGCTAGTGTGGACGACATCGTCATCACCCAGGCCAAGGGTTCTGAGATTGATGAAGAAATGACTCCTACCCCGGAGGAACAGGTCCCCTATTCCCGGGACTTTCTTGCCAAAAGAAACACCAAGAGAATGCAGTTCTGGGTAGAGTACTTCACTCAGAAGCAAAGAGACCGCTTCCAGCGCTTCATTAATAATGGTGAAGAGTACCGCCACCACATTGAGAAAGTCTTTGTTGAAAATAATCTCCCGAAGGAACTCTACTTTGTGGGACTTATCGAATCAGGTTACTACCTCGGAGCAAGATCTCATGCCTCGGCCGTAGGTCCATGGCAATTTATCCGTGGAACGGCCAAGCGCTACGGGCTTCGCATGAGTTCTGAGATTGATGAGAGACAGGATCTTTTTAAAGCATCCCGGGCAGCAGCAAATTACTTTAAAGACCTCCATAATATTTTTTCCAGCTGGGAGCTTGCTCTGGCGGCCTACAATGCTGGTGAATACGGAATTATTAGACGGATCATGAAGCATGGGACCCGGGACTTCTATGAACTCTCGAAAAGAAAGCTTCTTCCTACCGAAACCATTAACTATGTACCTAAGGTCCTTGCGGCCATGCACGTGGTTAATAACGCTGAAAAATACGGCTTTGTCATTCCAAAAAAATCAAAGAAGTTCTTTGACCACACTGAACTTAAGGCCGTGAAGAAGAATGTTTCACTCAAAACCATTG
>CAZPFM010000406.1:0-3061 GCA_964585845.1 uncultured Bacteriovorax sp. | reverse complement strand
CGAGCTATCAAATCCTCCAAAATCACGGCAATATGTCTTCGGCCACTCTTCCCCATATCTGGGAAGAGATGCTTCAGAAAAAATCTCCCAAACCATTTATCTTAAGCCTTGCCTTCGGACCAGGGCTCACCATCATTGGTTCCATCATGAGGCGGATTCAAGCATGAACCTTGAGATCATTGGTGGCCTTCTCTTTGGCTCTCACGCTCTTCTTATGAGCGTGGATGAAACCCTACACCGTCGTCGTGGACTTAAAAAATGGGAGCGCTGGGGTCATCCTCTGGATACTCTCACTGTCCTCATCGTCATCCTCTTTGCCATGAGTAGGGAATTTACTACCACGAATCTCTGGATCTATGCCGGGCTCGGAATCTTTTCCACTCTCTTTGTCACTAAGGATGAGTGGATCCATCAGCAGGATTGTGGTCCGGTGGAGCACTGGCTTCACTCCCTTCTTTTTATTCTGCATCCCCTGATCTTTCTTTTGGTCTACGCCTACTGGTCCTCGGGAAGTTTCCCCGTCTGGTTTAATTTTATCCCGATTCTCATCCTAACCTTTGGTCTCTACCAACTCATCTTTTGGAATTTTCTCCGGAGGAAACATGATCGATAATTCTATCTACGACACTCTCGGTGAGCGCTGGTATACCGCCTGGGATGATCCGGTCGCTCTTCTCAGAAAAGAAAACGAGGCTAAGTGGCCCTGGATCCTCCAGAGGATCGGAGAATTTTCTGCTGAGGCCAATACCCTTTTAGATGTGGGTTGCGGAGCGGGATTTCTTTCTAACCGTCTCTCCGAAGAAGGCTTCGAAGTCACCGGCGTGGATCTCTCTGAGGAGAGCCTCGCTGTGGCCCAGCGCTATGATTCAACCCAGAGGGTTCGCTATGAGAAGGCCAATGCTTATGAACTTCCCTACTCTGATAAAAGCTTCGATGTGGTAACCTGCATGGATTTTCTTGAGCATGTAGAAGACCCTGAACGGGTCATCCGAGAGTGCGCCCGGGTGCTTCGACCGGGGGGAGTTTTTTTCTACCATACCTTTAATCGCTCGGCCCTCTCGGAAGCAGTCATCATCAAGTTCGTGGAGCGCTTTGTAAAAAACACTCCTCCTCGTATGCACGTGATCGAACTTTTCTTGCGACCAGAAGAAGTTTTAAAATTCTGTGACAAGGCAGGACTTGAGAATCTTGATCTCACGGGCCTTCGTCCGAAATGGGGAAGTTTTAGTCCTCTGGATATCTTCCGGGGGATTGTGCCTAAAACCTTGGCCTTCACTCCCACTCCCAATCTCGCTCTCTCCTATCTTGGAGTCGCAAGGAAGGATATGTGAAGCTCGATTCTCTTCCAGGAATTCTGGTAGTAGGCGCAGGCCATGGGATCGGTCTTGGACTCGTGCGGGTTCTCTTAGAAGACTATCAGGCAAGCCAGGTGATCGCGACTTACCGGGATGAGACAAAGGCCAGCGAGCTAATGAGTCTATCCCAGGAATACCCGGAGAGACTTAAAGTTCAAAGACTTGATCCCCTCTCTGAAAATGAGCTCAAAGTTTTTTCCCAAAAGATGAAAGAGAGTGGATTTAAAATCCGCCTTCTTCTGAATGCCTGCGGATATCTCCATGATGAGAAATTCACTCCCGAAAAGAGGCTCCGCTCTTTTTCGACCGAGTATTTTTTTAAATGCCTTCAGGTCAATACCCTTATCACCCCCTTAATCTTAGGTGCCTTTGAAGAGAATATTGAACGAGCTGAAGAGACGATGATTTCTATCTTGAGTGCCAAGGTGGGAAGTATTGAAGATAATAAGATGGGCGGCTGGTATTCCTACCGCGCCTCCAAGGCCGCTTTGAATATGCTGGTGAAGACCGCTGCCATTGAATACCAGAGAACTCATAAAAAGCTCACACTCATCTCCATGCATCCAGGAACCACGAAGACTTCCCTCTCCGAGCCCTTCCTTGGTGGAACAAAGTATCAGGTGCACTTACCAGTCGAGAGTGCCAGGAATATCCTGAATGTCTTAGCTAAGAGAAGTCCTGAGGATTCTGGGAAGTTTTTCTCCTGGAATGGAGAGGAGCTTCCCTATTAAGGAAGAGAGCGATTCAGTACCGGCATGGGATTAAACCGGGCCTTTAGGAGTTTGAGTAAAAAAAAGAGCCCTCCAATTTTTCGATCCACGAAGACCACTTCCTGAGGAGGATTTTTCAGGGTGAATTCCTTCATAAGCCGAGGCAGAAGTTTCAAGGTCCTCTCATAGACGTCAGACTTTCCCCAGTCATAAACCTCGCCGGTAAATGGACTTGAAAGAACGCTTAGGTATTCTTCCAGAAGCTTCAGTCCCTCGGGGGAGAGCTTATCTGAAGAGATATAATCTCTCTCCTGAAGAAGCTTCACAAATGCTTCCCGGTCCTGGGCCACCACCGACCTGATGAACCCCTCATACAAAGAGCGAAGGGATTCATCGATGGATTTAGTGGCGCCAAAGTCAAAGAGAACCCATTGCCAGCGTCCCTCATTTTCCCGCAGAAAATAGTTTCCGGGATTAGGATCAGTCTGGATGATCCCCCAGTTGAAAATCTCTTCAAAAAGAAGCCAGAGAATCGCCTCACCTAATTGATCTCTTACCTCCTGGGAGATAAGTTCTGCGGCTTCTCGTACACTGAGAGCCTCCACGAACTCAAAAGCAATCACCTTATCATTCGAAAGCTCTGGGTAAACCTTTGGAACGTAAAAGTCAGGATGATCGAGTAAGAGTTCCCTGAATTTCTGGGTATGAGTTAGTTCCCGTCGATAGTCACTTTCCAGGTAGAGCATTTCCCTGACTTCTTCAAAGAGAGGATCAAGGTCACCAAATTTCGGAAGAAATCGCCCGAGTTTTAAAAGATACCGAAGAGTCCGAAGGTCAGAATCGATGGCCCTTCGGACACCTTTATACTGAATCTTTAAAGCAAGGTCATCCTCTCCTCTTCTTGCCCGGTGGACCTGTCCTAAGGACGCAGCGGCCAGAGGTTTTTCTTCGATCTCAATTTGAGAGAGGATGGAATCAGGAATATTCTTTTTGATC
>CAZPFM010000405.1:0-3064 GCA_964585845.1 uncultured Bacteriovorax sp. | reverse complement strand
AAGCCCGACCCTCTTTCTCATCCCTCCTGAGAGCTCAGAAGGAAGCTTGTAGGCCGCTTCGTTGGAAATTCCCACCGATTCCAGAAGGCCCATGACTTTTTCTTTTATCTCTTCCTCATTCATCTTGGTGAACTCCCGGAGGGGGAAGGCCACATTCTCAAAGGAGGTGAGAAAGTCAAAAAGGGCCGCATACTGAAAAACCATTCCGAAGTTTCGGCGAAACTCCCTGAGCTCAAGCTCGGAGATTTCACCGATATCAGTGTCAAGAACGACCACTGAACCACTCGTGGGTTTGGTGAGCCCCAGGACATGCTTCATGAGAGTCGACTTCCCAGCTCCGGAGAAGCCAAGAATCGTTGTGATTTTATTTTCATGAATCTTAAAGTTCACATCATTAAGAACAGTCGATTCACCGAACTTTTTTACCAAATGATCAAAAACAACCGAGTACTTTTCCATCAGAAGATCTTCGCAAGAAAGTTAGTGAGAAAGAAGTCGACCACAAGAACAGTGATCATTCCCCAGACCACGGCCATATTCGTGCCCTTCCCTACCCCTTCAGCTCCCCCTGTAACGGTAAAGCCCTGGTAGGTTCCGATGATGCCGATGAGGTAACCAAAGACGGTGGCCTTGATAAGTCCCTCGGCCACCATAGAGAGGCGCATGAAGTCTGAGATCTTTTGGGTATAGATGACCTCATCAATCACGAGAAGCTTGACTCCGACAAGCCAGGATCCCCAGTAGCCAATCAGAAGAAATAGAGCAGAAAGAAGAGGGAGACCGATCATCGCTCCCAGGATTCGGGGAACAGCAAGGTACTGATGGGAATTAATGCCCATAACTTCCAGAGCATCGATCTGTTCAGTCACTTTCATAGAACCGATCTGTGCGGCCATGGCAGCTCCACAACGACCAGCCACCACAAGGCCAGAGAGCACGGGAGCAAGTTCCTTGGCCAGAGCGATGGTCACGATGGGGCCAATGAAGGAGTCAGCGTTAATGGCTTTAAAGCCCAGATAAATCTGGATGGCAAAAACAGCACCGGTAAAACTTGAAGTGAGGAAAATAATGAAAACAGATTTATTTCCCATGAAGTAAATCTGATCAAAGAGAAGTCGCAGACGATAAGGTGGTTTGAAGGTCCAGTAGAGAGTACTGAGGGTGAACTGGGTGAATTCCCCGAGTCCTTCAATGACTCCCTTAACGCTCTCGCCGAGTTGCGTGATTTTTCCGACCACCAGATTTTTCATGATTCCTTACTGTACTTTATAAATTCTGGGAATTCGAGGAGAGATCGCACACATGAGCTGATAGGGAATGGTTTTCATTTGAGCTGCAAGGTCAGATATTGTCTGGTTGTTATTGTCCCAGATTTCCACTGTCTCACCCTCTTTAAGGATCCCCGCTTTCTCCGCAGGAAAACTTAAAAAAGTCATATCCATATTCACCCGACCGAAGATCTTCCCCTCCACCCCTTTCACCCAGAGGGAAGCCCCACCTGCAAAAGTTAAAAGACCATCACCGTATCCAAGAGGAAGAAGGGCGATAAATAAATCCTCAGGTGCCACGTTCACACCGTATCCAACAGGAGTTCCCTTCTTCACCAGAAAAGTTTTTAGCACACTGGTTTTTAAACTCGAGATCTGGTGACCGCCCCAGGTCTCTTGAGAGACACTATAGGGCCCGTAAAGCATGAGGCCTGGTCTAACCCAGGTTTCCTCGATGCCGATTCCCTGTTCAATAGCGCCGGAATTGGAGACAGAGGTTTCCTCAACACTCACCCCGGCATCCCGAAGCAGAGTTTTGGCTTTTTCAAATTCTTTCAGCTGTCTTTCCGTTTTATCTCCCGGCTTTGACGGGTAATAGGAACAGGCAAAATGGGTCATGAGATGCTTCACTCCCCGGTTCTTGAGCGCCGGAAGCATCACTTCTAGATCCTCCAGACTTAAACCCAGTCGGTTCATTCCCGTGTTGACCTTAAGAACGAGAGGAACTCGCTTCAGTCGTGGGTCTGATTCGAAGGCGAGAAAATCACTTCTCTGATGAATGACAGGAGTGAGTTTAAACTGCTCATAATTTTTTCGGTGCTCTGGATTCTGAATCTCTGTATCTGAGAAGACCATCACTTCAAAATCATTCTGAGGGCATTCTCTTTTAATAATTAGCGCCTCACCGAGCGAAGCACAGCCGAGAGTTTTTACTTCACAGTCATTCAGAAGGTGCTGAGAAATCGGCACAAGCCCATTGCCATAGGCATCGGCCTTCACCATAGGAAGAATCCTGGACTTTTTTGCGAGAGTGCCAATCTTTTCGAAATTCTCCGAGAGATACGAAAGATTGATCTCCAATGAACTGGAGTGGCGCATGGTCTAAATCGTGAGGGCCCGGTCAGTTTTCCGAGGCTTCATTAAAAGACGCTTCTCTTCTTCACTGGCCATGAGATCAGCATACTCTTTTTCAAAAGAACGAAGGTAGTACGCCGATGAGGCCGGTACGAGTTTAAGTTCAGGAAGCATCTCTTCACTCAGAACCTGGGAGTTATCTTCAAAAAACTTCCAGTATCCAAATTGCTTCACAAATTTCTTCAGAGTCTGGATCTCTCTTTCAAGTTCCTCGGTAGGAATGAAAAACATCACCTGCCATGGACCAAAGAGGGAGAGCTTTGTTGACTTCTGAAGACGACCAGAGAGCTGAAGGAAAAAATCATTGAAAAACGAAGACCAGAAGAACTTATTCTGATTTCTTTTTTTGATCACGTCAGTGAGAGGGATAAAGCTCAGTGCAACAACCTTGGTGTCTCCATCGAAAGTACTCTTTTGAAGGCGGTCAAGGTTATCCAGCGCTTCCCACATAGGAAGAAACTGGGAAGTGTACTGAGGGAGTTCTTTTCCAAGTTTTACCTTGCGGAAGATGGAACTTAAAGCGTGCTCCAGATGTCCCCATGGGAAGTTGATCATCCGCTCTTCGGCAAAAGATACGAAGAGAAGAAGTTCTGGAAAATTATGGCCCCCGGAAATTTTAAGCATGACCGGAGCGATGTCGAAGAGATCATTTGCCACCTGAA
>CAZPFM010000404.1:0-3071 GCA_964585845.1 uncultured Bacteriovorax sp. | reverse complement strand
ACTTCCAGCGGATTTCCTTCCACTGCTCCATGGCTTCCATCTGTGTTCCTGGCTTAATGAAGTATTGCATTTCCATCTGTTCGAACTCTCTGGTTCGGAAGATGAAGTTCCCCGGAGTGATCTCATTCCGGAAGGCCTTGCCGATCTGAGCGATACCAAACGGAAGTTTCCTTCTCATGGTCGTCTGAACGTTAGGAAAGTTCACAAAAATTCCCTGAGCGGTTTCTGGCCGAAGATAAACCACCGCAGCCGAATCGGCGACGGGCCCCATGTGGGTAGAGAACATGAGGTTAAACTGTCGTGGTTCAGTGAATGTGTCTTTGGACTTACAAACAGGACATGGAGCTGTGAGATCGATATTGTCCGCGCGGAATCGGGACTTACAGGATTTACAGTCCACCATCGGGTCAGAGAAATTATCCACGTGGCCGGAAGCTTTCCAGGTCGTTGGATGCATAAGAATAGCGGCATCAAGACCATCGATGTCTTCACGAAAAGTCATCGCCTTCCACCAGGTCTGCTTAATATTATTTTTGAGTTCGACCCCGAGAGGTCCCATGTCCCAGCAGGATCCAAGGCCTCCGTAAATTTCGGAAGACTGAAAAATGAAACCACGGTGTTTACAATGGGCCACTAAGTCGGCCATGGACTTGAGATTTTCTTCTGACACGTCGCACTCCTAAATGGTGATTTATCGGCGAAATTTTATCACATTCCCCCGAGCAATGCCTTAAGATATTGACTAACGCAGGATTCAAATTCGGGGAGTAATCATTATGAAAGCCTTTCGAGCGCTCATCACTGGTGCCTCCAGCGGTCTGGGAAAAGACTTCGCTCTCCAGCTCGCGCAAACAGGCACAAATCTCGTTCTGGCCGCCCGTCGAACTGAACATTTAGATCAACTCGCAGAAGAAATCATAAAAAAATATCAAGTCGTAGTGGAAGTTGTGACCATCGACCTCACTCAGGAAAACGCTGCCCAGATTCTTTTCGAAGCCGCAACACGAGATGGCAAAACGGTGGACATGCTGATCAATAATGCTGGGGCCGGGCCCTTCCGATCTTTTCTGGATGCGAAGACTGAGGATCATGAAAGAATCCTGAGGCTCAATGCCTTAAGCCTCACATCTCTCTGTCATCTTTTTGGAAATCATATGATCTCTCACGGACAAAAAAGCTGGATCTTAAATGTGGCTTCTGTTGCTTCTTATCAGCCTGTAACCCGGTTTAGTGTTTACTGCGCGACTAAGTCCTATGTGCGCTTTCTGTCTGAAATTATCCACACGGAATTAAAAGGGACGAATGTTTCTGTCAGTTGCCTGTGTCCCGGAGGAACAGCGACAGAATTTCTTGCCGCCAATAATCAGTCTGCCAGTAAGTTTGGTCAATGGTCACTCATGAGATCCGATGCCGTAGTTAAGCTTGCAATCCGTAAAACATTTTCCGGAAAACGGGTTATCATACCGGGAGTGGTGAATAAGATTGCCTGCACGCTGGCAAAGCTTCTTCCGAATAACCTCAACCTATGGATGAGTCATCATGTGATGAGCCTGGGTGTGAGTGAAGCGGACAAGGTGAAATCATGAAATGGATGATTCTTTTACTTCTTTTTTCCTGTGCTTCTCAATACAAAGCAATCAATCCCACTCATATGAAAGATGGGAAGCCGGTTTACTCCTCCTCCGAGAGATTAGGAGAGCTGACTGTTTTAGAATCCAGGGGAAAGGATCTGCATGTGATGATTAAAAACACATCTGACCAACCTCTTACCATCGACCTGAATCTAGCGACTCAGAAACTTAAGTCCGAAAAGAAAACCTCCTATGCTCAGTCTTACTGGCATGAGAGCTGTGGAACTAAAGAAGAGAGCTGTGAAGACCCGCGGGTCATCCTGAAGTCAAAGGAATCCATTGAAGTTCACTGGAACTTTGATCACTACGGAATGGGACGATTTAATTTACCCTTGAAGAAAAATGAAGGCATCGTGGATGTTTTTAATATCCAGTTTCAGTCTCTCTGAGAGAGCTCATAGAGTTTTTTGTACTCTCCATTAAGTCCCAGAAGCTCATGATGAGTCCCTTCTTCAATCTTTTCCCCGTCTTTCATAACGACGATCCGACTGAAGTCTTTCAGGGTTGAAAGCCTGTGGGCCACGGCCACCACAGTCTTGTGCCCTGCTACCCGATCCAGCGCTCTTTGAACGAGCTTTTCTGATTCGTTATCCAGGGCCGAGGTGGCCTCATCAAAAAGAAGGACATCACGGTTTTTAAGGAAAGCGCGGGCGATGGTGAGTCTCTGACTCTGGCCCCCTGAGAGGCGAAGACCGCGGTCCCCGATAGAAGTCTCAAGTCCATTAGGAAGCACATCCACAAATTCCTGAGCGTAGGAGATCTCAAGAGCGTGATTGATTTCTTCTTCGGTGTGCTGATCCCCCGTGGTGAGGTTTTCTCTGACAGTGTCGTTAAAAAGGAAGATGTCCTGACTTACGAGGGAGAAGATTCTTCTTACTGAAGTCAGGGTGTACTCATTGACGTCCACTCCATCGATCAGGATTTGCCCATCCGTGACAGGATAAAGTCTAAGAAGAAGACTAATGAGAGTGGATTTTCCGGATCCGGAGAGACCCACGAGTCCAACCTTTTCACCTTTTTTTATGGTGAGGTTGAAATTCTTCAGGATAGGACCTTCCCCATAGGAAAAGTTCACATTCCTAAACTCGATTTCCCGTTCAAAGCTCGTAAATTCTTTTCCCGTTTCTTTTTCTTCTTCCACATCCAGAAGACCGAAGATCCTCGTGGCGGCGGCCTGGGCTTGATTGAGTTTTGCATTGGCCTTGGCGTATTTCCGGACAGGATCCATGAACATCGCGAGGGCCGCCACAAAGGAAATAAATCCTCCGGTGGTTAGAGCACCACTGGTGATCCTATGGTGAGCAAAAATAATCACAACAGCAAAGGCGATGGATCCCACAAGTTCCACCAAAGGATGAGAGTGCTCTTCAGCGGAGTTACTCTTAGTCCGGTGATAGATGAATAGATTCTGAAGAACATCAAAACGATGAAGAACATAAC
>CAZPFM010000403.1:0-3072 GCA_964585845.1 uncultured Bacteriovorax sp. | reverse complement strand
GTTTTGCTTCAAAATCCTGGGCCAGTCGCATGAGTTCGTTTTTAAAGACTGAACCTTCTGCTTCAATGCGGGAGCGCTCCACTTCGTAAGGCTCAAGAGAGACGGTGACCTTTTGAAGTCTCGCCTCAGCGTTGACCTTTTGCTGATTGAGGCTTGTGAGTTCATTGGAGAGTCTCACCCGGTTGCCCTGGCACTGGGAGATGATGATCTCCGTTGACCGCTTCAGGGACTCGGCATTGGCCAGTTCATTTGATCTCTGGGAGAGGTTATTCTGGGCAACCTGGATCGCTTGATTCTTCTGGTGCCAGCCCACACGGTTTTCATAGTTCCGAAGGTCTGCTGACTGACGGTTCACTTCATTTGTATCCGATGCAAGCTGGGCTTCTGCATTCTGGAGATCGACTTCAAAAGAGCGAAGGTTTCTTTCTTCTGTAGGCATCTCGGAAGCGAGGATAGCGCGGTTGCGACCTTCATTACGGTTAAACTCATTCTGACGGTCGGAGATCGCACGCTGAATTTCGATAACTCGTGCGGAGAGTTCACGCAGTTCGCGCTCAACATCTCTTTCTACTTCTCTGCGGGCGCGCTCAATATTGTTCATGAGATTTTCCCGGCGATCCTGTTGAGCACGCTGTTGCCCCTTAAGGTCGGCCTGAACACCTCTAGACTGGTTGAGTGCGGCTTCTTCCCGGGAGCAATCCACTGTTGAAGTCGTCGGAGGAGTGGTCGTGCCCGTATCAGTTGTTGTCCCAGTGTCCGTATTGGTATTCGGAGTTGGGTCAGAATTCGTGCTTCCGCCATTTCCACGGTCACCACGATTTGGTCTCTCACGGTTTTGTCCATCGCCATCACGACCCGGACGAGTTTCTCCGGAAGGTCCATCTCTTCTTGGTCGGTCCTGCGCCGGAAGACGGAGGTAATCCCCGTAGGCCCAGACAGTGGCCTGACGATTCTTACAGGTACGAAGAGCTGCCTCTTTTAAGAGGACATCAGAGTCAGCCTGGCGAAGGGCCCGATCGATGCTACGAAGATTCGGTTCAACAGCGCTGAGTTCTTTTTGGGCCTGATTGTACTCTCTGTGGCGCTCAAGACGCATCAGGGTCTCGCGGCGGGAATCGAAGCTTCGGTAAGCCTGATCAGCACGACGGAGATTCACATCGAGGTTTCTCAGGTCACCCTGAAGGCGCTGGTTCTCGATCTGATTTCGGTTCACTTCATTATTGAGGGCAGCTAGGCGCGAGCGAGACTGGGAGACCCGTCCCTGAGCGTCCTGGAGGCGTCGTGAACTCATCGACTGGCGACGGCTTACTTCGTCAAGGGAGCGGCTGCGTGCCTCATGCTCCTGAGTATAAGGAGCGATGTCAGCTCGGGCACGGTTAAGCTGATTATCGGCGGCATTCCGGGCAGAGATTCGGCCGGGGATTTCGGAGTTGATCCGTGCGAGGTCAGCGGTCTTAATGGACTCAAGATTATCATTATCCTGGATATTCTTGATGGTATTGGGAATCTGATAATTGGTGAGACTCTGAATAGAATTTTTAAGACTTCCGGCCTCAGAGAGCTCGCGGTTAAACTTTTGATTGAGCTTTGTCATCTCTGCGTCTTTGGCAGAAGAGTTCTTAAAAACTTCGAAGGCCTGGAGCTGGAGGGCCTGAAGGTCGGCCACTGTAGAAGGAGATATTCTCATGGGATCGATCAAATCGCGGCGAAGGGCAAAGGCATTATCGAATTCAGTGTTGAGGATGGATTCTTTGCCGAAACATTTCGCTTCCATCTTCTCAATCGCCTTCGAGAAACCATCAGCTGAGAATTCTATACGCTGATCCCGGGAATCATCTGCAGGACGGATGCGGACATCTTTCCTATCGTTGAGCTGAGCGATGAGGGCCGTTGCATTCTGAGGAATATTCCAGAAGATCTCGGATCGATCGGCTTCACCCTTCTTAGCAAAGCTCAGCGTCTGACCATTCCGGAGTTCGATGGTGTAACCACCGGCCCCCCGACCTTTCTGCTGAAGATAGATCTGGGTGAGAGACCCACGGGTCTTCTCTTTAATGATCTGGAGGTAATACTCAGTGCGATTGTCCTCAACACCAGTTGTGGCATAACAAGTGTTCGATCCATTCCGATCCCTGGAGAGATCGTGAACTTCCCAGTCCCCGTATCTAGCAATCCGTTTGGCATGGGCGGTTGAAAAAACCGAAAGCACTAATACCGAGGCCAATAGTGAATGGCGCATGAGTCCTCCTGTGAAATGTAATGAGAGCTCATTTGCAAGGTGGATGCCGGATTAAAAAGATTTTAAAAGGAATAGAGAGAGGCAGGAATGGGCACCTGTCTAAATACTAGACAGGTGCTACGAGACTTAGAGTTTTGAAGCGACTTCTTTTTTCTTTTCGAGATCCACGTCGAGATACTGAAACTGGTTATTGTTAAACTCAGTGTACTTAAAGTTTTTCACCCAGGAATGAATCAGGTGATGACGGGTTCGGTGAAGGGAAAAGATCCAGGGAATTTCACTTGCAGCATAGCGGTTGAGCTCTTCGTAGAGCTTCGTTCGTTCTGGTGAGTCCTGAAGAGTCACGGCGGCGAGGTATTTTTCGTCGTAGTTTTTATTGCAGTAATTGGCGCCATTTGAGCCGTCTTTATTTGGACAATAGAGGAGAGCGAGAAAGTTTTCCGCATCCGGATAATCTCCGACCCAGGCCATGGAGACGAGCATATAGCGGGAGGTGTGAACCTTTTTACTGAGCTCGGGCCAGGTGTTAATGACTGGCTTTATCTTTACACCAATTCTTTTTAGCCCCATGGCAAAGTGCTCGGCCTGGAGCCTCGCCTGAGTGGAGTTTGTGACTTCAAGAGTGATCTCCGGGAGACCTTTACCTTCCGGATAGCCCGCTTCATTCATGAGTTGCTTGGCCTTATCCAGGTTTAATTTAACCCACGGGTTGCTGAAGTCTTTTTCATAGCCTTTCATCCCTGGTGGTATCACCGACTGAGCAATAAGACCGGTGTTACTGTAGAAGAGTTTATTTTCTTCCTCCCGGTCATAGGCAAGAGACATGGCCGCGC
>CAZPFM010000402.1:0-3073 GCA_964585845.1 uncultured Bacteriovorax sp. | reverse complement strand
ACATCCTGATAAAACTCATCGGTAAAAAGGCCCGAAGCAAAGTCCACAGGATCAGTGGAGTCCACGACGATGATATCGTATTCGCCCTTGGCGCGCTTAATGAAGGCAAAGCCATCTTCCGGAAGAACCCGAACACGCTTATCAGACAGGCCTGAGGTGCAGTCCGGAAAATATTCTTTAGAGACTTCAATCACCCGCTCATCGATTTCCACGAGATCAATGCGCTCGATATCCTGATGCTTAACGAACTCGCGGACCACGCCGCCGTCGCCGCCACCAATAATGAGAACATTCTTGGTATTCCGAGAAACCATGTAAGGGATGTGCGAGACCACTTCGTGATAAACGAATTCGTCTTTTTCTGAAACCATGGTCTTACCATCGAGGAGGAGGAGCTTTCCTACCGACTCAGTCTCGACGACGTCGATCTTCTGGTACTTGGACTGCTCTGAATGGAGGTGTTTTTTGACCTTAAAACCCATGGCAAAGGTATTATGAAAAAACTCTTCGATCATCCAATTGTCGACGTTCACGGTTATCTCCTTAGTTTTCCCTCTTATCTAACCCACAGGGAGGGAATTTGGAAGAGTAACTTATCGCGAGGCACCACGAAAAGGGCTCAAAATATCGCGCAGGATGTATTAAAATAGGCCCACCAAAGGAAATCTATGATTCTTATTACTGGAGCAGCGGGCTTCATTGGCAGTGTGATCGTTCACCACCTGAATTCTCTGGGGGAAGAAAACCTCCTTCTTTGTGATGAGTTTGAGACCGGGGATAAATGGAAAAATCTCCGGGGTTTAAAGTTTGCTGCCTGGGTTCTCCCGGAAGATCTCTTCGAGCATCCTCTCTGGAAAAAGGCCCAGGGGATTAAGGCCATTTATCATATGGGTGCCTGCTCAGACACCACTGAGCTTAATATGGATTATCTCTACGAGAACAACACCCTGTTTTCCAATCGGCTTCTCGAACTTGCGGCCCAGAAGAATATCCCGATTGTTTATGCCTCCAGTGCGGCCACCTACGGGGACGGTAACCTCGGATATTCCGATGAGCACCAAGGTATCCCATCTTTGAGACCACTTAATAAATATGGCTATTCCAAGCAGCTCACGGATGAATGGATTCTTAATCAGAAAAAAAAGCCCAAGGTCTGGTTCGGAGTGAAATTCTTTAACGTCTTCGGTCCCCAGGAATACCATAAGGGTAAGATGAGCTCGGTGGTTTTTCAGTCCTTTAATCAGATTAAGGATAAGGGTGAAGTGAAGCTCTTTAAATCTCACCGGCCTGACTACAAGGACGGCGAGCAGCTGCGGGACTTTGTGTATGTGAAGGATGTGGTCCGGGCGATGGTGGAACTTATCGCGGCCGGAAAGAAGAAAAACTCTCTTTCAGGGATTTATAACCTGGGAACAGGTGAGGCCAGAAGCTTCCATGACCTGACAAAGGCAACTTTTAAAGCAATGAACATCAAGCCCAATATTGTCTTTATCGACATGCCAGAAGAGTTACGAAATCAGTACCAATACTACACCCAGGCCGAGATGGGGAAACTCAAAAAAGCCCTGCCGAAGTTCAGATTTCTCTCCCTGGAAGAAGCTGTTTCGGATTATGTGAAAAATCACCTTTCTCAGACTAACCCTTATCTCGAAGTATGAATAAGAAGATCGACGGATTTAAGCAGGCCATTGAAATGCTCCAGGGTCTAAACCTGGATCAGCAGCAATCGGTCCTGGCGGACATCGCCCGCAAGGATCCTGAGATGGCCGTGCGGCTCAAGCAGAGCCTTGTGACCTTTGACGATCTCCGCTACCTCACAGTTTCTATGATGAAGCGCCTTCTTCAGGATATCTCTTTAGATGATCTGGGTCTCGCCCTTCGGGGAGCAAGTAAGGAGCTCACTGATCACTTAATGGAGATGTTCTCATCCGGAATGAAACGTGACATCAATGATGTATTAATGGGAAAGCCGCGGGCCCTCAGTGAGGTCATGGAAGCCCAAAAGAAAATCATGGATGTGGTTTTGAAACTTCGGGAGAAAGGAGAGATCATTCTCTCTAAGGATAAGTCGGAGAGACTTGTTTAGGGATCTGTCAGAGATCTAGTGTTTCTTCTGATCACTCCATAATTGATAAGCCGGGACTTCTTGAGCCGCGGATCAGTCACTTTCATGTAGATAACATAATCCATATTGGGTCTGGCGTAGAGTTCGATATTATCCATCATCCACTCATGGCTCACCCCGTGGATTAGCTGATACTTTGCCATCTCGCTAGTGCACTCCTTACTATACTTTCCTGCTACGGAGTCGGCGCATCCATGAAAACCGAGGTCAAGGTTTTGATCCAGGATGAGTTTAATCTCAGCTGTACGGGCCAGATAGTTCAGTGTGGAAAGGATGAGAAGGCAGGAAGAGCTGCACTCGCCTCGAACAATCACTTCAGGGACTCCCGGGTGTCCGCGAAGCTCACTGATAAACCAGTCCATTAAGGGTCTCACACCGTGAGGATTTCCGCCGGGGGATGAGATCACGATCCGGGTTGGCCGCTTAAATTTAATTCTGGGCAAGCGCTGGGAGTGTTCGACATACCCTGAGAGACTGAGAACAGAGTGACCATCTTTAGCGCGCTTTTGAAACTTCACTTCAATGGCATGAGCAGTAGAAACCATGAATGCGAGAAGAAAAATGAGTAATCGCATGGCCGGATTATCTCATGAGACTGGCAAAACAGTGGGCACCCTGTAAAACTTACAGGATACCCACGAGAGGAGAGAATTATTCGGCGAGTTTAACTTCAAAGTCATCGTTGGATGATCCGAAGATCCGGCCTGCGCGCTTGACTTCAACTGGAGCGATGGTTTCGAGGGCTTCAACAGTATAGATAACTTCATCACTGTCATACTCTTTCTGAGTTCCAACAACACGGAAGAGATCGTGCTCAGAATCAGCGAGCTTTGGAAGCTTCTTAGAAAACTCGATTGTCATATCATCGGTCTTCATGACAACGGCTGTCCCGTACTGAACGCAGACTCTCTCTGGAACCATACAGGTTCTTGGCACAATGATCCGGCG
>CAZPFM010000401.1:0-3094 GCA_964585845.1 uncultured Bacteriovorax sp. | reverse complement strand
TCAATCAGTCCTAGACCAGTTCGATGCAAATTCATTTGTTAATGAGTCCACTGCCAATACTGATACCTCAGGACCAGACGCAACTGGTGGAGCTGGATCTGGTAGTGGTGGTCTTGCCTCAGGGGGGAACGATCTCTCAGGAACAAATGTTTCAACAGCGGTTGGTTCAACTAATCCCTCCGCTCTCCCAACGAGTGATGGTTCCCAATCTGCGAATTGTTTTACTCAAACCTCTCAGGGGATCGATTACTCATCCAATTGTGTGAATCCTTTAGTAATCGCAGAACCTAGTTTTGACGGAAGAATTGAAATTCCAACACTGAGAGATGCTACCTCCCAGTCCCTAAAGTTTACGAATGCTATTGCTCGCGGTGATATCGCTGGAGCCGATGCCGCTGCTGCTAAAATTGATTCTCTTGCCGGTAAAATCAGAGAAGCCACTTCGGCGATGAAGAAAAAGGCTAACGAAAGACTTGTGGCTTCAGGCCAGAAGGCGATCGACTTTGAAAAAGAAGAAAGAGAAATCGCCGGCCAGATCGATGCGGCGGTTTCTAAAAGCGGTCAGGGTAATTCATCCAGCGCACTTGCAGCTCTTTCCGCTTCCGATCTTTCAGGCTCAGGAGCCAATGGATCCGAAGATAAAGATGCCAGCGCTATCACAACAGCTTCATCGAATGAGAAAATCGATCTCTATGGAGCAGGAAAGGGTCAAGGCTCTGGCACTGAGGGGCTTTACGGAAACATTAGCGAGGGTGGATTAACAAACTCGGATTCGGCCATCAGTGAAGGAGATCTATCGGCTTCGAAAAGCCTGGAAGACTCACTTAACGAATACGAATCCAGTGTCGATGATATTTCAAAGCGCACAGAGGATAGCATCTTCAAGCAGGTGTCCATGCGCTACCAGGCCAACTACGATCGCTTCTTTGAGCGGAAGAAGCCTCGGCCGGAACCTATGAAATAGAATCTGCCAGAGAATAAAGTCACTTTCAAGGCCCCTCTCGAGGGGCTTTTTTTAATTTAAGTCATCAAATTTACTGGCTTTCAGGATTCTGCCGAGCGGCCCTAACTCGTTAGAAATTATAATTAAATCAAGATTTTAGGCTTTTTCACCGAATAGGTGGATAGGTTGGGGACCGTATGAAAAATCATGTTTTGTTTATTTTTCTTATTCTCATCTCAATAGATTTCTCTATTGCGGATGAACCGCAGGCTGCAGAAGCTGCGGAAAACCCTACAGGTGGCACTCAAACTCAAACTCAGACAATAGATGGAGCTGATAATTGCGTACTGCAAGGATCTGGAGATCAGGCCCGTGTTGTCTGTAGACCCGAAGATTTAGGAAGAAATTCTTCGCTGGGCCAAAGGTATCATGCGTCTTTGGTGAATGCGCGTATGCAATATGACATTGCTTATCAAATGGGACCAAGTACACCTCAAGCAGTTGCAGCTAAAAGAACCCTCGACACACTTGTAGAGCAGCGCCAATTCGAAATTGCAGCTCAGGTGAATAATAGTGGTTTGCTTGACAGTAGAGATCAAGCCGCAAGTATGGATCGGCGAATAATGTGTCAAAAGGCAGGAGGATACACATTAGATTGGAACTCCTGTAAAAATGGTGTCAATGCATATAATTTAATTCTTGGTGCAGACAAAGCCTTAGATATGGTCCAACAAGTCCGTGCCCAGCAAAACTCTCAAAAGTTAAGTGAGCAATATACCCAAGCTGCACAAGAAGGGGCGGGTCAGGATGCCGCTTACGAAGCCATGATTCAAGAGCGTAGAAAGATGGCATCAATGCATGAAGAAAAAGCGGTGGCTTACGTCGCTGCCGTAGCAGCACTCGGTAATACAATCATGCGATGGCAGGGTAAAAGCGACAATGCAATGAATAGACTCTGCGGAGGTACCAATACCACTCCATCTAATCCACAGGATTATACTAAGATGCCCAGTCAGAATTGCTTGGAAGCTCTCAAATCCGTAAGAGAGAAGTCAGGTGTCTTTGCTAATGATCAAGGCAAAGCTGGTCTTGTTCAAGCCTTTATGGAATACATGGCAAAAGCGATTCGTGAAAAGATGGCCGCGAATCAATTGAAAAACATCGCTAAGCAAATAGCAGACGTGAAAAATGACGTTCAAGACCTCGGGCCAACTATGTTCGAACGCTGTCAAGTTGCTCCAAATGATCCCGCCTGTCAGCAAGCCGGTGGTCCTCGAATTCCAGGCCAAGAATACACCGGCGGAGAAATATCTATCGGGGATAACTTCAATAACGCCTTCGGAGACCCACTCCAGGAAACTCCAAATGTTGGTTTTGAAACAGAGGATCTCACTCCCGGTGAAGCCGTTGCGAATGCAGGAAATCCTTTCGAGGATGCTGCTAAAGAAGCCAGCGGTATTCTCGAGGAAGCTCCGGCCGCGAATGTTCAGCCAGGCTCAGCTCCGAGTGGCGGCGGCGGCGGTGGCGGTGGTGGCCTCGGTGGTGGAGGAGTTTCCCTTGGAAATGACCTGAAAGGTCCTGAAGCCGAAAAGACGGCCGAAGTGGACGCGGAAAAATCTACTGGAAATTATAACTTTGCTGGTGGTGGAGGCTTTCAGGCCATTAAGCCCGGCAAAGAAGATGCAAATCCATTTGCTAGTCTCTTCGACTCCAAGTCTCAGGGAGGCGTGGGTGAAGATCGCTCGTTTGCCTCTGACGATATTGGTGGCAAAGACTCTGGTCTCTTCATGCGGATCTCCCGGCGTTACGGAAAGATCTCCGGAGAGAAACGTATCGAAGCGACGAATCTCGAGTAATGGCTTACAAGATCTTTGAATATCCAGTTGAAATTCTCGAGCATCACCTTGATAGCTTTGGGCACGTGAATAACGCCGCCTACGTGAAGATCTATGAAGAGGCCCGTTGGGATTTCATAACCAAAAACAATTACGGCCTAAATAAGATTTTAGAAATTCAACAGGGTCCAGTGATTCTGGACTTAAAGGTGAAGTTTAAGCGAGAGCTTAAAAACCGAGAGACAATCGTCATCTATTCTCAAGTCCACGAGATTTTAAACTCCAGGATGATTGTCCTGGAACAGGTGATGAAGAA
>CAZPFM010000400.1:0-3097 GCA_964585845.1 uncultured Bacteriovorax sp. | reverse complement strand
ACTCCGGGAGGTAATTTCCGGCTTCGGACCTGATGAATATAAGCCGCTAGAACCTTGCCCGGGTAGCGCTGCTGGATTTCCTGAAAGATTTCGGGATCTTTTTCTACATCATCTCCGAGAAGAATAATCTCCTCACCCCGCTTGAGAACTTCTTCTATGGCCTCCAGCTTAAACTGGATTTTATCTTCCCATGAACGCAGCAAACGATAGCTCAAAGATTCATAGGCTATTTTCTGTTTCCTTAAAAGATTTCGGATCCGTGGGGCCACAAGACTCGGGGCCGCGGAGACAATGTGAAGCTCCTCCGTGTAGGCACGCATCTCCGAGAGAAGTTCCGGCATACCGGTGTAGACCTTAGTTTTAAAAAAACCATTGTAAGTGGCGGCCGCGAGGTTTCCGGCATTGGTGATCTTGATGGTGTCATCAAAGTCACTCACCACCACCAGGGCGCGGGTTTCAAGAGAGAATAAAATGAGGAAGAGCGAAAGGATAAAAGGCATGGATGAAGTCTAATCTAAGAACCTTCTGGATTGGGCAAACAGGGTTAAATTTACAGGGTTTTCCACACCCATTCACCGACGGCAAGCCGGAGATCATTAAGAGCAGATTTATCAAACCAGTGCTCTTTCACAGTATTACTTAGGATCACATGTCCTTTCATCTTATCCGGGTCAATCCAGATGGAAGTCCCGGTAAAGCCCAGATGACCAAAAGTGAACTT
Source organism: uncultured Bacteriovorax sp. (assembly GCA_964585845.1). Lineage (GTDB taxonomy): Bacteria > Bdellovibrionota > Bacteriovoracia > Bacteriovoracales > Bacteriovoracaceae > Peredibacter. The sequence goes on along the minus strand of CAZPFM010000400.1, from coordinate 2,376 downwards.
GCCACATCCCTTCCCGGCCAAAGCCATTTCAGGATTTTCCACCCGATCCCAGCCAAAGGAGAAGCGATGAGAATGGGTGCCCAGATCCTTTTTAACTTGATCGATAAAACCTGTTTTTTCCTGATAATTGAGGAGGGTTCGGCAGAGTCCATCCATAGTGGAAAAGAGACCAGCATGTGAACAGAAGCTCTCGATGTTCCGGGCATTTGGATCATGGACTTTCCCGAAAAGCTTTTCTCCGTGCTCATACCCATACTGAACGAGGGCCACTCGCTCGGGGAGATCAAGCCAGTGGACAAGCTCTGAGTCCCAGATTTTTTTACAAATCTTTTTAAGATCCTCTCCCTTTTTCTCTATTTCAAGCATTACCCGCAGGGCCGAGTAGTCTGAATAAAGGGTGGAAGATTCTTTAATTTCATAGGAGCTGATGATCTCTTTCCAACCGGATTTCGGAAGAAGCCCCCAGGCCGGAAGTCCTCCACGATGAGAGAGACAAAGAAGTGTTTTTTCATCGTAGAGCTTAGGCTCAAGAAAATAGCCTAGAGAATTGGTGAGAACCTTGGTGAGAGAAGCGAGATCAAAGTGAATAGGTTCTTTCCGGGTGGAAAAGGTTTCAAACTTTGAACTTTTAAAATCAATCACTCCCACTGAAACAACATCAGCGGGAGTGAATGGAGTAAGTGTGTCGATGATCTTCTGGATCTCTTCCATTCGTTAGCGGAGGGCCGCCTGGGCCGCCGCAAGTCTTGCGATGGGAACCCGGAAGGGAGAGCAGCTCACGTAATCTAGACCAATGCGATGGCAGAATTCCACGGACTGAGGTTCCCCCCCATGCTCGCCACAGATCCCGTTATGAATCGATGGGTTGGTTTTCTTGCCTTCAGTGATCGCATGCTTCATGAGAAAGCCCACGCCGTCCTGATCGATGGAGACGAATGGATCCCGAGGGTAAATGCCTTTCGCCGTGTAAGCAGGAAGGAATTTCCCCGCATCATCTCTCGAGAGACCAAAAGTTGTCTGAGTGAGATCGTTTGTCCCAAAGGAGAAAAACTCCGCTTCCTTGGCGATCTCGCCAGCGGTGATACAGGCACGGGGAAGTTCGAGCATGGTTCCCATCTTGTATTTCACCTTATGCTTTTTTTCCGCAAAGACGCGCTCAATTTCTTCCACGCATTCGGTTTTAATCGCCGAGTATTCTCTGAACTCACTTGTGAGGGGGATCATGATCTCCGGAAGGACCGTGATGCCCTCCTGATCTGACTCAATGGCCGCTTCGATGATCGCCCGTACCTGCATGAGGTAGATTTCCGGATAGGTCACGGCGAGGCGACAACCCCGGTGGCCCAGCATCGGGTTAAATTCATGAAGTGCATCGTTTCGCTCTTTAATCTCTCTCATGGAAATGCCAAGAACTTCTGCGAGTTCCTGCTGATCCTTTTCCTGGTGAGGAAGGAATTCATGCAGAGGTGGATCCAGAAGACGGATGTTCACCGGCTTTCCGGTCATCTCCTTAAAGATTCCTTTGAAGTCAGAGCGCTGGAAGGGAAGAAGTTTATCCAGGGCCTTCTTTCGATTTTTTTCATTTTCCGCAAAGATCATCTCGCGAACTGCAAGAATGCGTTCCGGAGCAAAGAACATGTGCTCGGTTCGGCACAAACCAATTCCTTCGGCACCAAATTGTACGGCAACTTTGGAGTCTTCCGGAGTATCAGCGTTAGTGCGTACGCGAAGCTTTCGGACTCCATCGGCCCACTTCATGAAGGTGGCAAAGTCATCGGTGATCTTGGCTTCAATAGTAGGAACTGCCCCTTCGTAGACTTCACCGGTGGCCCCGTCGAAAGTGATAGTATCCCCTTCTTTATAGGTTTTTCCTTTCACAGTCAGGGTTCTGTCTTTTTCGCTGATGATGAGGGCCGTGCAACCAGCGACACAAGGTTTTCCCATGCCTCGGGCGACAACGGCAGCGTGCGAGGTCATTCCTCCCCGGGCCGTGAGAATCCCGGTCGAAGCGACCATGCCGCCGATATCTTCAGGAGAGGTTTCAGCGCGAACAAGAACCACGGTCTTTCCATTTTTGTGCCACTCTTCGGCGGCTTGAGATGTGAAGACCATCTGACCGGAAGCGGCTCCCGGAGAGGCCGGAAGACCGGTAGCAATAATCGTTTTCTTTGCTTTGGGATCAAGGCGTGGATGAAGGAGTTGGTTGAGATCTTCCGGAGCGATCCGGAGGATGGCTTCTTTCTCAGAGATGAGTCCTTCGGCCACAAGATCCACCGCTACCTTAAGTGCGGCGTTCACTGTGCGTTTCGCATTTCTAGTCTGGAGAATGTAGAGCTTATTGTTCTCAATCGTGAACTCGATATCCTGCATGTCTTT
>CAZPFM010000399.1:0-3099 GCA_964585845.1 uncultured Bacteriovorax sp. | reverse complement strand
CTCAAAGCTTCTGACCCTCAACCGGACGACCCTGATTGAAAAAATGAAAAAGAAGAACCTAGAGTTCTAAAGAAAAAGCCTCCGCAAGGGGGCTTTTTTTTGGTCAAAAGGGCCAGAATGCGTCCTTTGAACTGTAAGAATAGGGGGACAGGGAAAGTGCTTCTTACCTGCAGGTAAGGGATTTTCCGGGCCAAAAAGCACCTTTGACGGGGGAGTTTGCAAGGGATTACCGTTTCCCATGGACAAGTTTCGCATGAACTCAGTTCTCTGGGTTTCCTTCATGATGATCTCCTTTTTACTCCTGGCCCTCCGGCTGATCCAGGGTCAGTAATCTTTTCACGACTTCTTTCTTTTTCCCCATTTTTTTCCTAAGCGGATTATATTTCTGCCACCCCAACCTAACCCTTACGGAGTTATTATGAAAAAGTTCATCGCCCTTGCCATGCTTGTTTCTATGTCTCTTGCTCAGGCTTCTGAAGTCATCGTTAAAGAAGTCGCATCGAAAGGTAAAGTTACTGCAGCGATCGCCATCGACGGCGGAGAAGCTGTTGTCGCAATTAAGACTAAGAGCAAAGTTAAGAGAGTAGGTCCACGTCGCATCACCGTGACAAAGACCGTAAAAGAACTCGTGAAAGTTGAAGGCCTTGAACTCGTTGGTAAAACTGTCATGATGAATGATGTTGTTTGCGGAAAAGTTAAAAGAGTCATGAAGCCGGGCCCACGTGCGACCGGGTTTAAGACCGTTCTTAAGATGACTGGTAACTGTGCCATTAAGATGAACAAGGGCGCTAGCTCCACGGTCATCAGCATCGTCACAAAATAAGCTGACTCTGATCTCGAAGGGGCTCCAAAGGAGCCCCTTTTTTTTTATGAATTTATCTTATCACTTGAAAGAAGTTGAATCCGTCCTTACGGTCCGCTCTCGCGGCAATGGATACTCTAAGTATCTTCCTGAAGATTACGTCGGAAGTGGGAAATCAAAACTCAAATTTTTAAATCTTCGGGTGCCGCAGATCAGAGAAGTCCGAAAAAAAGGGTTTTCTTTCTCCAAAGAGGAATCGGAGAAACTATGGAAGATCTGGGACTACGTCTGGATGAAGTCCGAGATTTACGAGGCTCTGCTCTGTGCATCCCATTTCGCAAACTCAAGACCTCTGGAGGAAGTGGTTCAAAACCGCAAGCTTCTCCTCAGATGGGTGAAGCGAGTGGATAACTGGGCCCTCTCTGATGAAATGAGTTGCCTCTACGCTAAACTGTTTGAGGCAGATCCTTCGGCGATGATGCCCTTTTTTGAAAAGTGGAACATTTCCAGAAATCCCTGGGAAGCCAGGCAGTCTGTTGTGGGTCTCATGTTCTACTCGAGGTTCAGGAAGCGGTATCCGGCGTTTAGTCTTATGTCCCGGTTCATTTCAAATTTAATGGATCACGATCACTTCTACGTTCAAAAGGGAGTAGGGTGGGCGATCCGGGAATGCTGGAACGTTTACCCTGAGAAAACCATGAAGATCATTGAAAAGCATGTGCGGGAGATCCCACCGGCAGGGTGGACGGCGGCGACGGAGAAGCTTCCGAAAGATCTTAAAGCAGAACTGATGAAGAAAAGAAAAAGTCCTACTTCTTCTTCTCGGAATTCTTAATCGACTCCCGGATGAAATACTTCAGGACCTTATTCCGCTGAGCTCCTCCGAGGAGTGCCTTAAGATCGTCATGAAGAACATCATCGTAGATGAGTGAGTTAGCTGTCCCAGGACCGTTTTCCACGCGACCTAAGATCCGATCGAGGCGCTGCATACTCGAGGTCACAGACTTTGCCATGGTCCCCATGTTGGCCCCTCGGAGTTCTTTGGTGATGGCTTCAAGATTCTGGGCCGCAGAAGACATGGAATTAATTCCATCGGCTAGCTTCTGACCATTTTCCATTCGGGTGAGGATACCGTCGATCTTTAAGAGGATTGTTTCTGTGGTGGCGGCGATGTTCTCGCCTTTAGCGACCATCTGTTTAAATCCTCCTTCGCCCATTGACTGAAGAATATCTTTATTTGGATTAAACTTCGGCGCTTCTGGAGATCCGGCCTGGATGTCGAGGAATTTATCGCCCACAAGGCCAGCGTTGTTGATTTCCACCGTTGAGTCTTGCTTAATCCACTTGAGCTGGGACTCGAGGATGCTTGCCTTGATCTCCACTTTCTCAGGGGAAACGATCTGGATGGAGGAAACAGAACCGACCCGGATCCCTTTGAGTTCGACGTAAGAGCCGACTTTAAGATTGGAGACGTTTCCTACCCGTGCGGTGATCTCGACCTTCGGGTCAAAGATTGAATGCTCTTTCCCGATGCTCGCAATCATGATTGCCATGATAGTGACAAGTACCGTGAGGAAGGCCCCGACCCGGACGACGTTGGTTTTATCTTTTTTTCTAATTCTCATACGATCTTTCCTGTTAAAAAGCTTTTTACGAAAGGGTCTGTGCTGGTCTCAAATTCTTCCACGCTACCCTGGAAGCCGACCTTGCCATCCCGAAGGATGATGATCCGGTCACAGATCTTGAGAGCGGCGGGAATATCATGGGTGACAAAGATGCTACTTTGACCCTGGTCTTTAAATTTTTTCATGACCTCAAGAACCATGTCCACGTTGATGGGGTCGAGGCCCGCGGTGGGTTCATCGTAGAGGAGGATGTCGGGATCGAGGGCCATCGCCCGGGCCATGCCCACGCGCTTTTGCATCCCACCGGAGAGATCCGATGGCAGAAGATCTCGAGCTTCCTGCATGTTGATGATCTTCAAGATCTCCATGACTCTTGCTTCGACCTCAGCTTCGGACATCCGGGTGTGTTCGAAAAGTGAGTAGGCGACGTTTTCGAAGACGTTGATTGAATCGAAGAGAGCACCACTTTGAAACGAATAAGAAATCTTTGTTCGTACCTTGCAGAATTGTTTCTCCGAGAGCTGATCGATCCGGTCCCCTCGGTAGATGATCTGACCATCATCGATCTGCTCAAGGCCAATGAGAGATCGAAGAAGAACCGATTTCCCGGTTCCGGATGGGCCCAAAAGGCCTAAGGTCTCACCTTCGTGGAGATCAAAGGTGACTCCACGG
>CAZPFM010000398.1:0-3121 GCA_964585845.1 uncultured Bacteriovorax sp. | reverse complement strand
GCTTTCCGGTGATGGTGAGACCTTCCTATGTCCTCGGTGGCCGGGCGATGGAGATCGTCTATAGCGAGCAGGAGCTCGTGGGATACATGAAAAGAGCGGTGCAGGTGAATCCAGAACATCCTGTGCTGATTGATCGCTATATGATCGGGCGGGAGATGGAAGTGGACGCCATCTGTGACGGCGAGACTGTCTTTATCCCAGGTATCATGGAACATATCGAAAAGGCCGGTGTTCACTCCGGTGACTCTATGGCCGTCTACCCTCCTCAGAGTGTGGATCAGAAGATCCTGGATAAACTCACTGAAACAACTCTTTCTATTACGAAGGCCCTGAACGTGAAGGGTCTATTAAACCTTCAGTTTGTGATCTCTCAGGGCGAAGTCTATGTTATCGAAGTGAATCCCCGCTCTTCCCGGACAGTTCCCTTCCTCTCCAAAGTCACAGGTATTCCCATGGCAAAGATCGCCACCAAGGCCATCATGGGTCAATCTCTTCTGGAGCAAGGATACTTCCACGGGGCCCTGCCACCAAAAGACGAAGTGGCCGTGAAAGCACCAGTCTTCTCCTTTGCTAAACTCTCCGAAGTGGAAATCGCTCTTGGACCAGAGATGAAGTCCACCGGTGAAGTCATGGGGAAGGATAAGGTCTTTGAAAAAGCTCTTCATAAGGCCTTCGTTGCCGCCGGAGTCATCCTGCCGGAGTCAGGGACAATCCTTGCCACAATTTCAGATCAGGATAAAGAAGAGGCCCTCAAACTTTTCCGAAGATTTAACAAAGTCGGTTTTGATTTTGTTGCCACTTCCGGAACGGCGAAACTTCTTAAAGAAAATGGCATCACCGCCCGCGTGGTGGACAGAATCGGACAAGGAGAAAACGATATCATTAAAGAGATCCGCTCAGGCCGGGTGGGACTTATCGTGAACACTATTTCCGGTGGAAAGAATGTGGAGTCTGATGGATTCAAGATGCGGCGAGTGGCGGTGGAGCGTGGACTTCTCTGCCTCACTTCACTTGATACCACGGAAGCTCTTCTTCGCACCATCGAGAGAAATTCTTATGCTATGGATCCTCTCTAAATGATTGCCGAAGAAAAAATCATCATTGCTTTGGATACTCAAGATGAGAAGAGGTTTAGCTCTCTTCTCTCCGCCCTCGAAGGCAAGAAAGTCTGGGTCAAGATTGGGATGGAGTGCTTCTACTCCTTAGGTCCTTCGGCCGTTCACTCGGCTAAAGAAAAAGGTTATAAGATTTTCCTGGATCTTAAACTCCACGACATCCCGAATACGGTGGGAAAATCGTTAAGCGCTCTTTCTGCTCTTCCTTTTGATATGATCAATGTTCACGCCGCCGGTGGTTCAGAGATGATGAAAAAAGCAGCGGAAGTGATTCATGGAATTCCCAGCTCTCCCCTTCTTATCGCTGTGACTCAGCTGACAAGCACGTCTCAAAGAATGATGAATGATGAACAGCGGATTTCCGGAGATATTCTGGAAAGTGTCACTCACTTTGCAAAACTTGCTAAAGACTGCGGGCTTCATGGAGTCGTCTCCTCCCCTCTTGAGACCCAGGCGATTAAGCTTATCTGCGGTTCTCGATTTCTCACCGTGACACCCGGGATTCGTCCGAAAAGTTCAGGTAGCGATGATCAGGTCAGGATCACGACACCGGCCGAAGCCCTCCGCCTGGGAACTGATTATATGGTCATTGGTCGCCCTATCACCGAAGCCCCATCTCCCCTTGCTGCCCTGGAAGAAATTCTAAAAGGATAAAATGGATCAGAAACAAGTTATCGCCAAACTTCTCCTTGATAGTGAAGCCGTTTTCCTAAGACCTGAGGATCCTTTCACCTGGACCTCCGGAATTAAGTCCCCCGTTTACTGTGATAACCGCCTGCTCATTTCCTCCGTCGAGAGTCGCAGAACAATCATCCAGGCCTTTGTGGCGCTGATTAAGAAGATGGACATTAATGTCATCGCCGGCACGGCCACGGCCGGTATTCCCTGGGCCGCCTGGATAGCCGAAGAAATGGACCTTCCCCTCATTTATGTGCGCTCCTCGGAAAAAGCCCATGGCCGCCAGAATGCCATCGAAGGACGGGCGCCGGAACAAGGGCGGGCCGTCCTGATTGAAGACCTGGTGTCCACCGGTAAAAGCTCCGTGGCCGCGGCCCAAAGATTAACGGAGGCGGGAGTTGGGGTAGAAAAAGTTCTGAGTATCTTTACCTATGGCTTTGACTCCGCAGCGAAGGCCTTCAAAGACGGGGGATTTTCTTATGAGTCTCTCACAGGCTTTGAAGTTCTGGCGCAAGTCGCCTATGATGAAAAGAAACTTGATCAGGGAAGCCTCACTGAGGTTCTCAATTGGCGGAAGGCCACAGGAAGCACATGAGTGATCTTAGATATGTAAAAAAACAACTCGAGTTCTCAAAAGTAAATATTGAGAAGGTCGCAAAGGAGTTTAAGACTCCTTTTTTCCTTTATTCGGAAGAAGTTCTCACTGAAAACTATAATTCCTTCATGGAAGCGGCCAAAAAAGCAAAACTTCATAAGCCCCTGGTCTGCTTTGCTCTTAAATCCAATCCCAACCGAAAGCTCGTGGAGATTCTGGCGGATCTTGGTTCCGGAGCAGATATCGTTTCGGTGGGAGAACTTAAGCGCGCCCTTGAAGCAGGGATTAAGCCAGAGGATATCGTCTTCTCTGGAGTGGGGAAAACGGAAGATGAGATTCTCTACGCCTTAAAAGTTTCTAAGAAAGGAATCAACTCCTTTAATGTTGAGTCCATCGAAGAACTTGAACTCATCAATGCCTGTGCCAAAAAACTTAAACGTGAGGCCCGGATCTGTTTCCGTCTTAACCCCGTTGTGGCCCCCAAGACCCATAAGTATATCTCAACCGGCAATAAGACTCACAAGTTCGGTCTTCTTGAAAAAGACATCCTCGCCTCTCTTAAAAATAAAAAGCTTTGGTCCCATTCAAAACTAGTGGGCCTCTCCATCCATATTGGCTCTCAGCTTTTAGACCTTAAGGCCACCGAGAAGGCGATGGTCACACTTTGCGAAGTGGCCTTGAAGACAAAAGCTCCTTTGGAGTTTCTTGATGTGGGCGGAGGTCTGGGAGTGGA
>CAZPFM010000397.1:0-3132 GCA_964585845.1 uncultured Bacteriovorax sp. | reverse complement strand
TGGAAAGTCACTTCCAATGCAGAATCTTAGAGCTGAAATTAGTAAAGCAGTAAGTGCAGGGATTAGGGATATTCTGCTTATTGGTGAGACAGGAACAGGTAAAGAGGTTGTAGCTAAGAGCATAGCCTGCCAATTCGATCCTTCTAAAAGATTTGTCCCTATACACTGTGGAGCAATTTCTGACAGCATTGCGGAGTCGGAACTTTTCGGACATGTTAAGGGGGCCTTCACCGGAGCTGACAGAGATAAAATCGGAGCCTTTGAAGCAGTTGGCGGTGGTTATGTCTTTTTAGATGAAATTGGAGACATGCCTCTTAATCAGCAAGCTAAATTATTAAGAGTCTTACAGGAACGTAAGGTTCAACGAGTAGGATCACACGAAGAAATTGCAGTTAACTTTAGAACTATTTCTGCAACCCACGTCAATATTGAAGATTCAATTTCGAAGAAGGTTTTCAGAGAAGATCTATACTATCGACTTGCAAAAACCCAAATTAGAATACCACCTTTACGAGAGAGACTTGAAGACATCCCAGAACTAGTAAACCATTTCTTAAAGGATAGTAATATAAAGAAGAACCTTTCTATTACTAATGATGCCCTAGAACTTTTGGCTGCTTATCATTGGCCAGGAAATGTAAGGCAACTTCAATCAGCAATCGAAAGAGCTGCCAGTAAAGTTACTGGATCAGTCATAAGAGAGAAAGATTTATGCCAGGCCCTTCCGCAGCTTGCAAATATCTTTGGAAATAAATCGACAAAGAACTTGGTTGGAAGATTTGGTGCTTCTGTCCTGGGGCTTGAAAGAGATCGATATGAGAGAGTGCTATTGGAATGTAATGGCAATCGGGAAATAGCCGCAGAGAAGCTTGGTCTTTCTCGTGCAACCTTCTTCAGACGCTTAAAGGAATTAGGTATGGTCAAAGAAAGGATCAAAGCACCTATCTCTGCCAAGATTAACTATTCTTCATTGCCGGGATAATTTTTTGAATTTTAAGATATCAGCAGATTCTTCAGCGGAGATTTTCTTAAAAGAGGCCGGTTCTCTTCTTTATACAAATGAAGCTGAATATAGTCTGATGTTAGGATTGTGTACTTCGATGTTAGGTTCTGAAGGCATGATTAATCTTTTTCGGATTTCCAAAGATGGAAGCACCATCGCTGCCGCTATTCAGACTCCTCCACATAATTTAATAGTTACACAGGCCTCAGAAACAGAAGTAGAACTCTTAGCAAATTACATCTTTGACAGTGGTTTGGATCTTCCAGGAGTCGTTGGCCCGACAGTGTCGGCATCTAAATTTGCGAATAAGTGGGCAAAGATGACTGGCAAAAATCAAAAGCTAGGAATGGTTCAGAAGATCTACGAAGCACATAATATTCTCTTGCCTAAAGTTAAAGGCCACCTTAGACCAGCACTTTCCGGAGATAAACCATTGATCGCGAAATGGTTATACGAGTTTAGTAGCGAGTCTTTACCGGAGAAAGACAAATTTGAACTGTCTTTTGCTAATGAATGGGCCGATAAAGCTATCCAAGCAAAAACGGCATTCCTATGGCTGAATGGTGAAACTCCTGTATCAGTTGCACATACTGGAAGACCCACCCAAAACGGAATTTCTATTAGGGCCGTATATACACCGCCAGAATACAGGCAAAAGGGATATGGCTCAGCGGTAGTCGGATCACTCAGTTTGCTCATGCTCAAAAACGGTTACAAATTTTGCACATTATATACTGATCTTTCAAATTCCACGTCTAATAGCATTTACCAAAAGATCGGTTACAGACAAGTAGCCGACTCCAGACACTTCATTTTTTCTTAATCATTATTCACTATTACTCCTCATGGTTGTTGAGACTCTTTTTGAGACTCTCAGTCTCATAGTCTCAAATCGTGAGACTCCTCGAGGAGAGGTTTAGTCCAATATTTCACGGCCTTGCGTTAATCTCAATCCTTTGGGCCACTTGGCATGGTCTTGCAATAGGAGAGATCTCAACAACAAAAGTCTCAGGAGGACTAATGAAGAATTTTGTAACAGTAGCGCTTATTTCCCTTTCCGCTTTTTCATCGGTGCAAGCAGGAGAAATTTCAAAAGAGAAATATCGGGAAATGATGATTGAAAATCGAATCTCCTATGAATCAGTATTGCCAGGGATGTTTGCTCTAACTGTTGGAGTGCAGTCGGTGGTTACCGATGAACAGGGAAATGAGTTCAAGTGTCGTCAGGCCATCGAGAGCACCGTTATTCAGGTTTATGGCACAAAATATCTAACCCACGAAAAAACTAAAAATCTCAATGATTGTGGAGGACACCAGGTTGAAGGAGAAGAGAATGAATATCTACAGTGGAACAAAGTTTTCACGGTAGAGGAGCATTTAAGCATGCTTGATTCTCGTTTCATGGTTGCAGAATATAAAGAGACAGATTCTTTTGTGCAAATGACAGGAATTACCAAATACAGCGATAACCGTGAGCCAAAAATATTCACACGACATTCGAATATTAAAGAGTCCCAGTTCTATTCAATCAAAGCCTTCAATGATGATGTGTTCACTTGGGTCCAATATTATACACGGCAAGTAGATCCAAACTCAATCAATGTCGAAGGCCTTGAGATCATCAACGAATAATTACCAACTTTAAACATCGGTGGAGGCAGTTGTCTCCACCAGGGAGAGCAGCTTGAAAAAGATTTTTAACTATATCAAAGAAAAACTCAAAACACGCAGTGAAGAACCAAAGATCGTAAAGACCCTGGAACAATTGAAGGACGAAGCTTTTATTAAACTTCTTGCGCTTCATTATCACCAACTTTAAGGAGACGTTGTGAAATTTACTAATACTGATATTTCAATTTTGAGAACCGGTTTGCAACTTTTGGACCTCGTCGATAGACAGATTTTGATTTTTCGCTTTTGGGAGAATATGAGCATCGTAGAGATCGCCCAGGTTTTAGAAATGAAATGGATCGAAGTCGATTTAGCAATTAAAAGATCACAAGAGGAACTACGTAGATTCTGCTTGCGTCACCCTGGATTCAGTCTAACTCTTTGTCCTATGCTTGCAGCTTAGACTATGAAGCACATTGGAGATTTTATGAATGAGTTTACAAAAATGCTAGATGCTA
>CAZPFM010000396.1:0-3136 GCA_964585845.1 uncultured Bacteriovorax sp. | reverse complement strand
TGGAAAGGTCTTCTCTTGCAGTCTTTTGTTAATGAATTTGCAATGGAAGAGGAAGCTGAAGTTATGACAACTGCTGCACGGAAAATCCGTTCTAACGAGAAATTATGTTTTAAGCATGGGGCTACAGTTTTATCTCACGACATCCCTTATCTGACACTCGATGGATTACCAATAGATGGAGAAATTGCCGACTTGGTAGTGTGGGACAAGAGAGGCGATAAGATTTTGCAGAGTAATAATCAGTTGAGTCTGGCTGTTTGGAATTCGAGACTGAACTTAAACAAATAACTGAGGGGAAGTATGTATCAAAACTACGAAAATGACAGACAAGAAATTATTAACAAGCTCAAAGCACTACCTTTTGGTAACAGAGAGTTTTATGCTGATTATCTTGCACAAACTTATTATTACGTTCGACACTCTGAAAACTTTCTAGCTCTCGCAGCTGCTTTAATGGGCGAGTCAGACAGAAAGATCCAGAGAAGATTTTTTACACATCTTTCTGAAGAGAGTGCACACGATTTAATGGTTAAAAAAGATATTGAAAATCTTGACTTTAATATCGCTAACATTAAAGAAAGACCAGAGACCAAAATGTTTTGGGAGAGCCAGTATTACAAAATTGAACATGTGGATCCGACTGCACTTATGGGATACATTTTATTCCTTGAAGATGTTGCAGCTGAAGTATGCCTGCCAATGGCCCAGGAAGTTGAAAAGCATTACGGGAAGAAATGTGGGACTTTCCTTCGCGTTCACGGAGAGGAAGATCCAGGGCATGTAGCCGATGCATTTAAAGTTATTGATTCACTTTCGGAAGAAAGAAGGGCAATTGTCAGAGACAACCTTGAGCAATCCTTTATTGCTTATAAAAACATGATAAACGCATTGTTGGATAGTCATAAGTAAAAACAGATACTTGCCGCCTCGGAGCATCACTGAGGCGGTAAGGATTTCAAGGGGTCTGGCTCTTTAACATCGTTTATGAAATGTTACAGCTCCAGAGGTGTAATGTGTTCATATTTTTCGTTCATGGCGGCCCGGGTCTTAACTCTACGCCAGAATTAACTCTTCTCAAAAATAGGTTTAAAGCTCAGGGCTGTGAGTTTACCGGTTGGAATGAACCATCTGAATTTAGAGATTCAGAATTTACAGATTATTCTTTAAAAAACTCCATTAATTCTCTTCGTATGGCCCTAGAGAAGGCTTACCTCTCTTATCCTAAGATGGTGATAGTTGCACATTCTTTTGGGGCCTATCTTTTAGATCAAGTCATTGAGAGTCTAAGTTTTAGACCTGAATTTTTATTTTTAATTTCACCCGTGGCAGACTTAAATGTTCTTGACCGCAGAATAATTGAAGCTGGATCTTTTTTTTCCAAGGATCCTCTGACTAAAACAAAGTTAGATTTGTACTTAAGTGATTTTAGAGATGAGGTTGGCCTGAGTGATGAAAGACTTGAAGTCTTGGGTACAGCGGTAGCTATCCCCGGTCTGAACAATGCTTACTGGGGCAGAGGTGAGTTTACTGATGCATACTTAAATTTATTCTCTGGTATCAACTCTTTTAATATGAATTCTTTCATTGCTATTCGAAAAACTTGCCAAAACATGAGAATGAATACGAACCATGGGATAAAAACGATTGCGCTCTTTGGTTCTAAGGATAGAATTACGCCTTTAGAAGACTGGAATCTCTGTGGGCCCAAACTCCCTAATTTAATTCTCTCTCTTGTGGATGGAGTTGGTCATTATGCTCACATTGAAAGTGAAATATTACTCAAGTTGATTCCTGATATACTTGAAAAGCCAGTGAAAAATTTAAAAGAGAATGCATATGTCTAAACGGAAACTAGTTTGGGTTGATAGAGACCTATATACATATCATTTGTTAGAAATTCTTTCAGATGTCTCATCTGTGGATTGTAAAGGCTTTGTTAATGGAAAACCTGCTTCCGAATATTTAAAAGAAAACCATGATGTTTCTTTAGTTATCTCTGATTATCAATTGGGGGACATGAGTGCTTTTGATCTTTTTCATTGTATTTCTCATGGAGAAACTTTAACCAATTTCATTCTCTTTTCAACCCACCAGCCTTCTGAAATCCAGGGTTATACTCTTTTAAACAACTTTCACTATGTAAATAAGTTGAGTTTTGATCCGAATGATTTTACTGCGCTCATTGAGCAATTATCTCTGACAGGTGATGAGCTGTCGGATGTTGGATCGAAGTTATCTTTGCTGAGGGAAGGGATAGGGTTAACCCCCCTTCGAATGGCAGCTTTGCTAGGGGTGAGTTCGGAGACACTCCTCGACTATGAAGGCTTAACCTCTTCAGTTAGTTCGGGTGAGATTGTTAAGCTTTGTAGGCAATTAGAATTCCCAATGAGAGCTTTCTCTAGTTCTCTCGAAGAGTTTAATCTAGTTTTGAGCAGTTATTTAACTCAAAGAGAGATTCGCTTTGCGAAGTATAATTGAAATCCAGAGCGACTCTACTTTCTGGAAGAATATTGATCTCTTAAAAAGTCTTACTGGGGTTGAAGATTCTATCTTCGCATCAGCGTTGGATTTAAATCTTGAGAATTTTATTTTTAGAAAAGTAAACAATCAAAAAATACCATTTGTCTCTGTTGCAAAGTTTGCCAGCAAGATTGGTATTTCTTTTGAGCATCTCGTTTCTCAAGAGTTAAAGCAGGATGATTTAAAATTAGCTCTGTCTTTGAGTTACAGATTCAAAATTCCATCTGAGTATCGAAAGGGAAGTAATTCTCGAGCTTTTACTCTCAGAAATATTTTGATCCTTGCCAACGAGAAAAAACTGCTTCCACTGGTCTGTGATCGGTTTCGTCTGAGCCAGGTACTTAGCCTCTCTTGCAGTGAAGAGTTAGTGTCTGTTCAGATGCTCTCAGATATTCTTGACTTTATTGACTCATTGTCCCCAGTCTCAACTGAAGAGTATGCTAGCTTGGGGGGTATGAATGCAAAGATTGCGAGAGACTTGATTCTGAAAGCTCATCCTGACGGACTGAGCTCAGAGAATCTATGCGAGTTATTCTTTGAAAATATAATCCAAATCGAAAGTAACTGGACATATGAAATCATACGTCGCAATTCCGGCCAGATGGTGGTCAACTCA
>CAZPFM010000395.1:0-3137 GCA_964585845.1 uncultured Bacteriovorax sp. | reverse complement strand
CTTTTTTGGAGTTTTGAAGGCCGTCCAAGAGAGCTTGGAGCCTTGCTTATAGTATTTCCATTGGCAGACCTGAGTTTTAGAGAAAGCTGAACCACTGACAAGAATGCTAGCGGCGAGAATGAGATGACGCATAGAAGACCTCCGAATGCATATTTTTTCTCATTGTGAAGGAGCTGGCTTTTCTATTCAAGGATAATCACATGGACAAAAATAAAAAACCCCGCTCGGAAAAGCGGGGTTTTTATAATGGAGGAGACGAGCGGATTTGAACCGCTGGCTTTACGGTTTTGCAAACCGTTCCCTTGGACCACTCGGGCACGTCTCCAAATTTGAATTGGAAATAGTCTGAAGAGTTTCGGTGAAACTGAGAAATCTGTCAATGATTCTTAATGTTTAGATAAGGTTTGCTTTGTGTCATGGCTGGGGTTTCGTTGACGCCCTCTTTTGTTTGATGTATCAAACACAACGATTCCCCTCTCTTAGGATTTAGAAATGATGAACCGTCGCGATTTTATCCTCCACTCTCTGGCCGGTGGATCTCTACTCTTTCTTCCGAAGTCAGGTCTCACAAATTCACTTCTCGATTTTCATCCCGATGACCTAAGCATGGCACCACTTGAGAGGCTCTCCCGTTTTGGAGGAAGCTCCGTGATTGAAGGTGATACACCTGATGAGGCCCATGAAGTTTTCTGGGACAAAGATGGATTCATCAGGAAAAAAGGTGGGATCCCTAAGTCCAGTGCACATTATGATGTCGTAATTGTCGGTGGAGGACTGGCGGGTCTTAGTTCGGCCTATTATCTCAAAGGAAAAAAAATCCTTCTTCTCGAAGGACATCCTCGTCTTGGTGGAAATGCAAAATCCCAGGTCATCGGTAACAGCTATATCGCCCAAGGTTCGGCCTACATCACGATTCCTGAATCAGGTGGTGAGATCGATCGCTTCCTGGGGGATCTTCGCCTGAAGAATAAATTCCGGGAAGTGGAACACGATCAAGAAGCAGTCACACTCAATGGAAAGATTCAGAAACATTTCTGGGAAGGCTCCACTGCTCCGGAAAAGGCCCATGAATTTAAACTTGCCTTAAAAAAGCTTCAGGATATTTATGAGAACTCTTACCCGGAACTTCCCTGCTGGGATGATTCATCCCGGGCCAGGGGCCACTTCAATTCTCTTGATCGCATCAGTTTTTCCCAATGGATTCAGAATGAGCTCGGTAACTCTCACCCTCATATCCGTGAGTTTGTGAATCTCTATTGCTGGTCATCGTTTTCCGGTGGGGCCGATGAAATCTCTGCCGCTCAAGGATTAAATTTTCTCTCCTGCGATCTTGCAGGAACCCTTGTTCTTCCAGGCGGGAATGGACTCATCGCTGAGGCCCTCTACCAGGAGCTTCGTCGCCGCTTCGGAGTCACTCTCCTTTCCAAATCTTTTGCTGTGGATGTGCACTCTGAAGGAGGCAAGGCTTCAGTCTGTTACCACAATGAGCACGGTGAACTTGTGAGTGTCACCGCCAACGATTGCATTATCGCTGCTCCCAAGTTAGTGGCCAAGAAAATCATTGGCCAAGTTCCAGCGCCCCAGATGAAAGCGATGGATGGCATCGGCTATAGAGCTTATCTTGTGGCCAATATTTTTCTTAAAAAGAAGGTTTCCTCCCCTGGCTATGATCTCTTTACCATGAGAGGCACAGTGCCCACGGATCCTTATAAAGAAAGTAAAGACCGGGTCTTCACGGATGTGATTTTCTCTGACTGGGCCTTAGGAGACCGGGCCAATAAAAGTGTCCTGACTCTTTATCTTCCTCTTCCCTATGCCATGGCCCAGCAATACCTCTTCTATCCAGGTCTCTACGAGAAGTACCAGGATCGGATTTATTCTCAATTAAAACCAGTACTGGAAAATCTTAACCTTAATCTCAGTGACGTCGAAGGCATGCGTCTTGTGCGATACGGACACTCAATGCCATTAGCGGAAGTGGGAGGAGTTAGCTCCGGACTCTTTGAAAAAGCCTCGCAGAGCATCGATGACTGTATCCATTTTGCTAACCAGGATAACTGGGGCAACCCTTGCTTTGAAACAAGTCTTGGTTGTGCCCTTCGGACCACAGAAAAAATCCTGGCTTAGTCTGGAGTTTTTTCCTTCTCCGGCCTAGAATAAGAAATGCTCCATCTTCCCAATCTTGTTCACGACCTCGGGGTGATCCTGGCGGTCGCGGCCATCGTCACCCTGATTTTTAAAGTCATCCGGCAACCGGTGGTTCTGGGATATCTTATTGCGGGATTTCTTGTGGGCCCTCAGTTTGAGTTCATTCCCACGGTCACAGAAGATGCCACCATCAGAGTGTGGGCCGAAATCGGTGTGATCTTTCTTCTCTTTGGTCTGGGATTGGAATTTAGTTTCAAGCGTCTTCGAGCGGTGGGAGGAACGGCAACCATCACTGGTGTCGTTGAAGTTCTCTTCATGCTCACCATGGGTTATCTCACCGGAAAATTCCTGGGCTGGAATCAGATCGATAGCCTTTTCCTAGGCGGAATTCTTGCTATCTCTTCCACCACCATCATCCTTCGAACCTTTGATGAACTCAACGTTAAGACAAAGCAGTTTGCCTCCGTTGTTTTAGGCATTCTCATCGTCGAAGACCTTGCCGCGATTCTCCTTCTGGTTCTTCTCTCCACTATCTCTGTCACTCAACAATTTGAGGGAACAGAGCTTCTTTTTTCTTCTTTAAAGCTCTTCTTCTTTCTCTGCCTTTGGTTCGTGGGAGGAATTTTTCTT
Source organism: uncultured Bacteriovorax sp. (assembly GCA_964585845.1). GTDB lineage: Bacteria > Bdellovibrionota > Bacteriovoracia > Bacteriovoracales > Bacteriovoracaceae > Peredibacter. Next base: position 359 of record CAZPFM010000395.1, on the reverse strand, counting down.
ATCCCCTCGGTCCTGCGCCGAATGAAAGATCACTTAAGTGATGAGTATCTCCTGATCCTCTCTGTGGGTCTTTGTCTTGTGATGGTGATCTTTGCCACCCAGGCCGGCTTCTCGCCAGCTCTTGGTGCTTTCATCATGGGATCGATCTTAGCAGAAACCTCCGAGGGTCACCGGGTCGAGCATCTTATCACCCCTATGAGAAACTTCTTTGGGGCCATTTTCTTTGTCTCTGTGGGAATGCTCATTGATCCGGCCATGCTTATGAAACACTGGCCCAGTGCTCTTGTCCTGACCTTTGTTCTTGTGAGTGGAAAAATCGTGAGTGCGACCCTTGGTTCTCTCATCGCCGGTCAGTCCAT
>CAZPFM010000394.1:0-3159 GCA_964585845.1 uncultured Bacteriovorax sp. | reverse complement strand
AATTGGGCTTCGGCCTGAACAAGCTCGCCTTTTCGTGAACGACCGATCTTAGTGCGGGAACTGAGTTCCCCCACCCGGTCGCGGCTGAATTTCTCAAGCTGCTTTAAATTATCTCTATCCGTTCTGGCCTGAAGATAGGAATAATAGGCATCAATGATAAGAGAATAGAGATTGAGTTCGGTTGATTCTTCCTGAAACTTTGCCAGAAGAACCTGCTCACGGGCAAGACCCAGGGCCGCCACTGCCCCCCCTCGAATGAGGGGCTGCTGGAGCCTTAAGGCCGCTGAATGCTGCTTTGTCAGGAGAAAGGCGCGGTTAACAGTCTCAACATCCGGTGGGTCGATCCTTGTCAGATTTCCTACGGCACTTAAAGTGGGTAAAAGTCCTGCTCGCGCCTGAATCTTTTGCTCTTTAGCGGCTTCAGTCAGGACCTTTGCTCGCTTGATACTCTCCATATTTTTTTTCGACGAAGTAAAGGCTTCTTTAAGAGTAAGGGCCTGTGCCTCATATGATAAAAAAATCAGGACTCCAGTAACAAAGTACTTCATAGTTCTTCCTTCACTCCTGACATCACTTTCTGAAGGATTAATAAACCCTCCCGAAGCGTGTCTTTTTCATCTGTCCCAAGCTTCTCAAGCTGCGGGATAAGTTGTTCTTCCACAAGTTCTCTGGCCAGATTGAGGATTCGCGTTCCGGAAGCCGTCAGAATGACCTCCCTGCTCCGCTTATCTTTTCCAATTTTTTTGCGCAGAAGTTTTTTGTCCACAAGACTACCGATGGTTTTTGAGACAGCTGCCTCAGAAACCTGGAGAGTTTCTGCAATTCCTTTCTGTCCCTGCCCTTCACGGATCAGAATCAGGATCCGCAAATGGTGAATCGTAATGCGTCCCTTTAAAACCGACGAAGAGAGTCGGCGGATCGTACGAACCGAAAAAGGGATGACCTCGAGAATCTGAGTAGAGAGTTTCTGCATAATTAGTTAACCAGGTTAAGTATAGAAGATGAACGATTTCAGTAAAGAGGAATATCTTAGACAAAAAAACCGACCACACTAATCAACTTGAACCCGCTACGGATGAGAGTAAATGTAAGATGTGTTTTTCTGCTTCTCCCATGATCATAGTTGAGAAATGTTTTTATTTGCTCAAGGAGGAGAAATGAAAAACGTAGCACTATTAGCTGTCCTTGCACTCCCGTGCTTCGCCCATGCCTCAATCAACTCTGCATTCTTCGCCCCACTCGACGTAGAAAATATCCATCAGCAAGAGATTGAAAACGAAAAGAAAGGGGTCGCTCCCCGCTTTGCCATCCCAAAGGAAGTCTCGATCCGTCCAGATTCCTGGGTCCGAGATGGTGAAAACATGAAGTGGTCCTATGAGATCAAGTCACCGAACGCGGTTTCCTTAAACTTTGGCTTCAAGACATTCCACCTCCCTGAAGGGGCCAAGCTTGATATCTTTTCATCTGACCGAACGGAATTTGTCCGCTCTTTCACATCCGAAGACAACAATATCCATAATGAACTCTGGTCTCCCATCATCATGAGTGACAGGGTCATGATCGAGGTCACAGTTCCGGCCGAAGCCGTATCAGACGTAGAACTCGAGCTCTCCCAGGTTGGAATTGGTTTCCGGACATTTGCTCAGTCAACACTGAAGTCCGGTTCTTGTAATATTGACGTTGCCTGCTCTGACTCAAAGGGATGGGAAGATGAAGTGAATTCTGTTGGTGTTATTTCCACCGGTGGTTCAACTTTCTGCACCGGCTTCATGGTCAACAACACACGAAATGATAAGACACCATTTTTCATGACGGCCAATCATTGCCGTATCAATGCCAGAAACGCTGCGAGCCTTGTGGTCTATTGGAATTACCAGACTTCAAGCTGCAAAGGCTCACGAGATGGGAAGCTTGATCAGTTCCAGACTGGATCTGTCCACCTGGCCAGCTACTCCCGCTCTGACATGACACTCGTTAAACTTCTTGCTCAACCAAAAAGAGAGTGGAATGTTCGTTATGCTGGCTGGGATGCAACTGGAGATATTGGTACTCCTGCAGTGGCCATTCACCATCCCAACACAGATGAAAAATCGATTTCTTTTGAAAACGATCCAACCGTTCTCTCCTCCTATGGTGGGTCAAGCTCTCCTGGTGACTCCACTCACGTTCGAGTCATCGATTGGGATAAGGGAACAACAGAGCCTGGCTCAAGTGGCTCTCCTCTGTTCGATCAGAATCACCGGGTCATTGGTCAGCTCCACGGCGGAGGAGCTGCCTGTGGGAATGATCTATCCGATTATTACGGACGCTTTTATACTTCGTGGTATGGCAATGGAACACCGGAAACTAGCCTGGAAAGCCATCTAGATCCTGATAGAACAGGTCAACTCAGAACTGATACGCTTTAATAAAAGGGCCTCCACAGGGGGCCTTTTTTTTACCTTCCCCACAGAATTTTCTCTATAATTTAATCGCAAGGATTATCCATGGGATTAAAAAATAAAACCATACTCATCGTTGATGATGACCTCGACATCAGGAATCTTCTGATCCGCATCCTCGAACCTACTGGTCTAAAAGTCCTCTCAGCTGAGGGTCCTGCCCAGGCACGTGAACTTTTAAAAGAGGCCCCTCATCTAATCCTGACGGATCTCAATATGGAGCCTGAGGATGGTTTTGCCTTCATTCAGAGTATAAAGCTCCATCCTGATTATGACCAAATCCCCATACTCATCTTAAGTTCACAGAATGACTTTAAAACTGTGAAAAGAGGAATCGGTATGGGAATTCGGGATTATGTCCTTAAGCCCATTCAGCCTGCTCTTCTCTTACAAAAGTTAAAAAAGGTGCTCGTCAATCAGGATTACCTTCGTTGGGAAATCCCTTCAGAGGATAGACCTCTCATACATGTGGATCTGACAACTCAGATCACTGCTCTTGGTGAAACGGGCTTCACACTTGGAGGGAGTATAAAACTTCCACCCGACTCTGAAGTGAGAGTTCAGTCTGTTCTCTTTGATGAACTTAAACTTTCGGCCCTCACTCTCAAGACCTCCAAATCCTCTGAGCCTGTGTTTGTTTCTGGCTCATTTCAAAATGAAGTGAACTTCATAGGTGTCAGCGAGAAGGATGCCAGCACAATCAGAAAGTTCCTCGCCC
>CAZPFM010000393.1:0-3167 GCA_964585845.1 uncultured Bacteriovorax sp. | reverse complement strand
CCATGATGAGAGGGATCACCACATGGTGAGGCTCTGCGGCCATGACTCCACCGATCTCATGGACCTGAAGACCAAGCCAGATCTCAGAAGGGTGGATGGGAGTGGCGTAGTACGAATAATGTCCCATCTCCGAAAAAGAAAGGATGATGGGAAGAGACATGAAAAAGGTCCGGGTGATGGGCCCCTTCATAAAAGTCATAAGAACCAGAAGCCCCAGCATAAGGAAGTACTGCGTGGGATGCCAGATGGACCCCGCCTGATCCACCACGATGAAAAAGAGGTGGTGCTGAGCGATGACTAAAAGAAAATACGAACAGGCGAGCAGCAGGTTCGATCGGTATTTTTGGAGCATGGATAAATCATGACATAAAAGCCCATTCGTCGCTATAATCTCCCTATGAAAAAAGTCCTCCTGACTGGTGCCGCGGGATTCATTGGGGCAAGAGTTGCCGAGCTGCTGAGCGCACAGAATATCAAAGTCATTGGAATCGATAATCTTAATGATTATTACGATGTCGCACTCAAAAAAGAGCGTCTTAATAAACTCCCCAAAGATGTGGAATTTCACCACGTCGATATCGAAGACAAGACGGCTTTAAAGGAAATCTTTTCCCGGCATGACTTTGATGTGGTTTTCAATCTCGCTGCCCGCGCAGGGGTTCGCTACTCCATGGAAAACCCTGAGGTCTATATGACCACCAATGCGATGGGGACATTGAATCTCTTGGAATGCATGCGGGAGAAGAGCGTGAAGAAGATGGTGCTCGCCTCCACCTCTTCGCTTTATGCGGGTCAGGCGATGCCATTTACGGAAGATCTCGCGGTGAATACTCCGATCTCACCCTACGCGGCTTCGAAGAAAGCGGCCGAGGCCATGGCCTATTCCTATCACTATCTCTACGGCATCGATGTCTCCATCGTTCGCTACTTCACTGTCTACGGGCCCATGGGTAGACCGGACATGTCGCCTTATATCTTTGCGGAGAAAATTCTAAAAGGTGAAGAGCTTCCGATCTACGGAGACGGAACTCAGAGTCGGGATTTTACCTTCGTGGATGACATCGCTCGCGGGACAATCTTAGCGGCGAAGAATGTGGGTTATGAGATCATCAATCTTGGTGGTGGGAATAATCCGGTGGATCTTAAGACCATGATTGGGATCTTAGAAAAGTATTCCGGGAAGAAGGCGAAGCTTAAGTATCTTGATCCCATTAAGGCCGACATGGAGTCCACCTGGGCGGATATCTCGAAAGCAAAGAGGCTTTTAGGGTGGGAGCCGAAGGTTGGGTTGGAAGAGGGACTTAAGGCTCTTATGGATTGGCATCAGGGGCGATAATCAGCGTAGCCAGTTTTCAACTCTAAGATCTGTGATTCTTTTAAATTCATCGGTATTATCTGTCACTACCACCAGGTCATGAGCAAGAGCGTGACAGGCAATTAAGATGTCATTGTCTGATATTAATTGACCTTTTTTTCTCAGGTCCGTCTTAATTTCTCCGAACCATCTCGCCTCATCAGATGAAAATGCCAACCTTTCAAACATTGGAAAAAAACTTCCCAAGATTTTAAAGTTTCGATTTGTGTCTGAACTATTAAAAGCCCCGTACCAAAGTTCAGCTTCCGAGATGGAAGAAATGAAAAAATTCGACTGTTTTTTCTGTTTAAGCTTTTGAAAAACTTTTTTATTGCCCCCAATAAGGGCGATGCAAATGTTGGTATCTAAAAGATAATTCATAGTTTATCGCGTTCTTTAAATTTCCATGGCTCACGCTTCATATTCTTGAAGTCGTCGGAAAATCCTTTCACTAACTCTTCAAGATTATCCCAGCGTTTGGCGGGATCTATGAGAATGATTCCTTCCGGGTGATCGGCAATCAAAACTTCATCCGAATTGAATCGGTATTTTTTCGGTAGTCTCACGGCCTGGCTCTTCCCGTTCATAAAAATTTTGGCTTTATCCATAGATCCCCCTCGCTCCAGAGTAGTATATATCAAAAGTATATACTTTGTTTACGACACTTTTTGAGGTTCCAATTTGGAACCTCAAAGCGATTTGATAGATGGATGTGTTTGAAATTATTCATGACGTAGGCAAACTTGAGGTGCCAAAATGGTACCTCAAGTTTTTTTAGTTAGATTTAACCCTATTTTTCGCCGTTCTGGTTTCAAGGAGGGATCTGAATGGTCCTCAATTGAATTCAATCTCTCGAATACAACTTTGAAAAGTTTATTTGTTCCTTCCTCGAGTCGGCTTACTCGTTCAGGTAAAGAATTTTCTATCGCCAAGAAGCTTCTAAGCTTAATGAATGTACGCATAATACTGATATTCACCATAGCTGCTCTCTCACTAGTTAAAACACTCGAAAGCATGGCGACACCTGGCTCAGTAAATACATATGGAAAATACCTGCGTCCTCCATGGGTATGATGCAGAGATGCCATCTGCAATTTCAAAAGATCGAATTCTTCGCCTGTAAGCCTGAAAGCAAAATCTTCAGGAAAACGGATGATATTTCGATTCACCTGTCGGATTAGGGCCTTCGTCTCCACGCCATACAAATCCGCCAGATCAGAATCGATCATGACCTTCTGGCCGCGGATCACATAAATCATTTTTTCAATATTAGGAAAGGGCAGTTCGCTCATTCAGAGCACATACCAGAAAAGACCTAAGCCTTCGCCCGCTTGCGCATCTCCGCCTGAACTTTTTCCAGAAGAGAATTGCAATCCCCCTCATCCATCCCATGCAGCATGTGACTCGGAGGAAGAGCTTTAAGAGATGTGCCCTTAAAGCTCGCAAGACGATTGTTGAGATTGTTTCGGAGGGTGCGAAGTTTCTTATCCGAGAAGGCCGAGAGATCCGAGTAATCTTTCATCGACGCTTCCGGAACTTAAAGCCGACTTTCTTTCCGCCGCCACCCTGGCCATTGCGGTTCTGTCCGCCACCACCGCCACCGTGACGATTTCCACCACCACCGCCGCCGCCGTTTCCGCGGTTAAACTGTGGGCGTGGACGGCGTCCACCTGGAGCGCGGCCATCGATCTGCTTGAACTGATCTTCAAGTGAAGGTTGCTTATCGAAGACCTCGTCTTCGAATTCATCATCATATTGAGGGGAAGCGGGCTTGGGCTTCGGCGCCGGGGCCGGAGCAGCTTTAGCTTCAGCT
>CAZPFM010000392.1:0-3172 GCA_964585845.1 uncultured Bacteriovorax sp. | reverse complement strand
AAATTTATGATCGTTTCGGTGGTCGCATCCGTTACTTCGTTTCCGGGGGAGCTCCTTTGTCTCCCGAGATCATCCGCTTCCTGCGCTTTGCTAATCTCACCATTCTCGAGGGCTACGGGCTCACTGAGACGATTGCTCCCTGTTGCCTGAATCCACTCGCCAAACAGATTCCTGGCACCGTGGGGCGGCCCATGGGGGATGTGAAGATCGATTTCGCTCCTGATGGAGAAATTCTGGTTAAAAGTAAGGCCCTCATGCGGGAGTACTACAAAAATCCTGAAGCCACTAAGAACGCCTTCGAAGATGGCTGGTTTAAGACCGGAGATATCGGAGAGTCCACGGCCGAAGGATTCCTCCGGATCACTGACCGGAAAAAAGACATCATCATCACCAGTGGGGGGAAGAACGTCGCTCCCCAGAAGATCGAGAACCTGGCCAAGACCAAGCCTCATATCTCCCAATTAGTCGTGATCGGAGAGAAAAGGAATTATCTCACCGCTCTGGTAGGAATAGAGAAGGAGAGCTTTCTGCATCTTCTGGAAGAACTGGAGCTCCCTTCCGACTGTACCCTGGTGGATATCGCTCGCCACCCCAAAGTGAAGGAAATCATTGGAAAAGAGGTTGAGGAAGTGAATGGTCACCTTGCTCAATATGAATCGATCAAGAAATTCACCATTATCCCCGAAGAATTTACCACTGAGAATTTCTTGACGCCCTCACTCAAAATCAAGCGAAAGGTCGTTTCAGAGCATTTTAAGAAAGAGATTGAAGCGATGTATTAATTTTCCCCTTTGACAAGACTGCCTATCTCTTTTAAAACTGGTCATTCATCCCCATAGTCCCAAGAGGTATTTAATGGCACGAGTCACGGTCGAAGATTGTCTTGAACATGTTGAAAATAGATATGAACTGGTTCACCTCACCGCTAAGCGAGTTAAGCAACTTCGCGAAGGGGACGAGACTACAGTTAAGTCTAAGAACAAAGAAGTTGTAACGGCCCTTCGCGAGATCGCTGCCGGTAAGGTTAAGCACACACTCAAGAGCGAATACGACTCAGACGAATTCTAAGATTTCATTTTCTGAAAATAAAAAAGGCTCCCTATGGGAGCCTTTTTTTTTATCTTCGCTTTAATCCAATTTTGAGTACTTCATCGAAGTGTTTCACAGGATGAAACTTCATTCCCTTGCGATGTCGTTCAGGAACTTCCTTGAGATCCTTTTCATTCTGCCAAGGAAGAATGATCTCCTTAATACCCGCCCGTTTAGCGGCCAGAACTTTTTCTTTAATCCCTCCGACAGGAAGAACCTTTCCTGTGAGACTCAACTCTCCAGTCATGGCGATATCCCCTCTCACCATCTGATGAGTCGCAAGCGAGTACAGGGCAAGGGCCATGGTGATCCCCGCAGAAGGTCCATCCTTAGGAGTGGCTCCGGCAGGTAAGTGGAGATGGATTTCGTGAGTTGCAAGAAAGTCCGTGGCTTCTTCAGCATTCGGTACGGAAACGTTCGATGTGCCTGGAGTAGCTGTCGCAGGTGTAACCTTTTTCTTCGAAGCTTTCTTTTTAGATTTAGCTGACTTTTGCTGCTCTTCATCTATCTGCGACTGAAGGATCCGCTTCACGTAGGAGTAAGCAAGATTTGCTGATTCCCCCATGACATCCCCCAGCTGCCCTGTGAGTTTGAAGCCTTTCCCTTTAAGTGGAATGGATTCGATGAAGAGGATGTCTCCCCCGAAGGAGGTCCAGGCAAGACCTGTGACAACTCCTGGCATGAGAGGCTTTTGGGCCTTGTCAGTTTCAAATCGTTTAGGTCCCAGAAACTTTTCAAGCTCATTAGCACCCGGAGAAAACTTCTTAAATCGCTTACTAGAGACTTTCTCCAGCGCAGCTCTTCGGCAAAGTTTTGCCACGAGCTGTTCCATGACTCGCACACCAGGTTCACGGGCGTAGTCTGAAACAAGGGCCTTTAAAGTCGCTACCGGAAGAGAAAATTCTTTCGAGGTAAGACCATGCTTCTGAAGCTGCTTAGGGATCACCCATTTTTGAGCAATGGAGAGCTTCTCTTCAATGGTATAGCCTGAGAGTTCAATTAATTCCATTCGATCCAGGAGAGCTTCCGGAATTTCGCCCACATAGTTAGCAGTGGCGATGAAGAGAACTTTTGAAAGATCAAAAGGAACGTCGAGGTAGTTATCGATAAAGGTTTTATTCTGTTCCGGATCGAGAACTTCCAGAAGAGCAGAGGCCGGATCTCCCTGATAGGATTTTCCGATCTTATCCACTTCATCGAGCATGATCACAGGATTATTCACTTCCACGCGCTTTAAGGCCTGGATGAGTTTTCCTGGCATGGCACCCACATAAGTTCGACGGTGCCCCTTGATCTCAGCTTCATCCTTCATGCCCCCGAGTGAGAAGCGGTAGAACTTTCTTCCAAGTGCTTTAGCGATGGAATGACCGAGAGAGGTCTTCCCCACTCCGGGAGGACCAGCGAGGCAGAGAATAGTGCCATCGTACTCAGGCTTAAGCTTTCTGACCGCGAGGAATTCCATTATCCGCTCTTTGGGCTTTTCAAGACCGTAGTGATCCTTTTCCAGGATTTTCTTTGCGGACTCGATATTAACATCGTCGTCTGTGGCCTTATTCCAAGGAAGCTGAATCATCCAGTTGAGATAAGTTCTTGTGACATTGTATTCAGGTGAAGAATCAGGAATGCTTTCAAGACGCTCAAGCTCTTCCAGAGCGGCTTTCTTCGCTTCTTCCGGCAATCCACCCTCTTCGATACCTTCCCGTAATTTTTTTACATCCTTGGCCTTCTCATCTTCATCCATTCCAAGCTCACTGCGGATAACCTTGAGCTGCTCGCGAAGGAAGTATTCGCGCTGATACTTATTCACCTTATCGTTTACTTCATCGGTGATTTTTTTCTGGATGTCGGCGACATCTTTTTCGCGCTTCAGATACACCAGAAGTTTAGCGAAGCGCTTTTTAACAACCAGAGTCTCTAGGAAGTCCTGGGCTTCAGGGACATCAAGAGAAAGAGCGAAGGCCACAAGGTCAGCCAGAGATCCCGGTGACGGAGAATTCAGCATCGCGAGCTTCATCTCTTCATTAAAATACGGATTGATCTCGGAGAGCTTTTTAACCTGGTTAATCACTGAGCGCGTGTAGGC
>CAZPFM010000391.1:0-3175 GCA_964585845.1 uncultured Bacteriovorax sp. | reverse complement strand
TACCAGAGTTCCTTCGTATTCAACGACAAACTGGCCTTCCGGAAAATGGTTGATCTGGGCGCGCAGGGCATCTTCAGGGTATGGTGGGACGCCCGGATAACAGGCCTGGACGATTTCATTGATGCGTGAAGTATCGTGATAGGTAGACCGGCGGATGACAATTTTCTTTTTATTTGAAGCAACCATTCCTTGTTACTCTCCTGATGAGGTAGAAACTTATCAAGACAGTAGCATAGGAATAGTGCTTTGACCAATCACTGGCGCTGAGAGTTACATGTCTTTCTTGTAGGCCCAGCGCACTTCGCTCATAACAAACTCAGTACGCTCTTTTCTTGTGCGCTCAAATTCTTCGAGATTCTTCGGTTGCCAGTAGTACATGCTAGCAGGCAGAAGATAACAGTATTCCTCTTCCTGATGATTCTCGTACTGGGAGTAGAATTCGATTCTCTTGCAATGAACTTTATTTTTCATGAATGTATCAGTCCAGTTCTTCATAGAAACTGGCCCATCTTTCCATTCCTTATCAATCACACGTTCCTCAACTCCTGAAGCACCCTGCACATAGGTCATCGGAGTCACGTGGAACCACCACTTAAAATTGTACTCACGGATATAGCGGTCACTAAAGAAGAGAAAGATCTTCATAGACTTTAAACCAGTGCGTTTGAATTCCTCATAGGAGCGGACATGGGCAATATTGTAGCACTGCCAGCTCCACTGCCATTGGGAAGGTCTGCGGGTATGTCGGAAAAAATCTTTCGCCTGATCTTCTGAATCCAGGACCGTAGGCTCGTAGGAAGCCTCCACCTCCGGCACAGACTGAATCCCCAGAGAGTTCATCTTCTCCTGAACCTGGAGCACATCTTCTGAGACTGAGAGCTCATCAAGAAGAGATTGGTCATCAACACGGGTGACGCGACCATTTTCCCAATAGACGAGATCACCATTGATTCTCACCACACGGGACTGAAAAGTTGATGCCCAGAGATTCGAGGACAAAAAAATCATTAAAAGTACTGATTTCATATTATCTCCCTAAGGAATGAATGAATTTTCTCGAGATAGACCAAGTAAGTACTGCACGTATCTTCCAACGTAGATACCCTCTCCTTTTCCAAAGTAGATTTCCCCATTTTCCCGGATCGAGATCAATCGCTCTCTTTTGCCTGCTAGTTGACTCAAGGTCTTTGGTGAGAAAGCATTCAAAGTTGCAAGAGACTCAACTTCATGAAAGAGCTCAATAAGTGGATCGAGGTCTTCATATAAGGGTAGAACCACCCCATTCCTGAATCCGAGGAAAACTCCTGAGAGCCGTCCACCGATCGTGCGGTTACTGAGTCTGATAAGGGGAGGATGAAATTCATACTTCTCCTTCTCTTGACTCGATATCACCGCCAGTTTTCCAATGGTTTTGGATATCCCCTGAACCTTGGCAAGATTAAGGTTTTCAAACTCATCAGCGCTTGAGTGATAGACCTTTCCATCACCATCAGTAAAAAAGACGGTGGGAATCTCCACTCCCCCCAAAACAAAACTCGTCATATCACTTCGATAATGTCCTAAACCATAAGAGAGCTGATGGAACTTAATACCAGATTCGCGAGAAGCCTCAGTTACATGCTGCTTAAGTCCGATCCCCCCGCTCTCTGCACCCAGGACAAAACTATGATCTTCGAAACCTCTGAAGAGATTGAGACCGATGATATCGAGATTGATATAAAGCTTAAGGCCTGCCAGATCAAAGGTCGGATTTTTTACAAAGTAGCGTGAACCAAGAAGTCCCTTTTCCTCTGCATCCCAGAGAGCGATAGCGACAGGATATTGAGAATTTTCCTGAATGTGCTTAATAGCTCCAAGAATGGCGGCCACGGCGGCAGCATTATCCGCAGCTCCGTTACAGATACGGGATCGTGCCAGTGAAGTTTTCTTACAGTGATCCACATGATCATAATGGGCCCCTATGAGAACACGGGGCTTTTCAGATAAAGATGTCATGCCCTTCGGAAGAATGATTCCCAGGAGGTTGGAGCCTTTGTTGAATCTCTGTTCAAACCCTTCTTCACCAGCGGGCCTTACACCGAGTTTATGCAATTGCGTGATGAGGTATTCTCTGGCCTGACGATTTCCGAGTGTCCCCGCTTTACGACCCCAAAGCTTGTCATGACTAAGGTAGCGGGCACTCTCTTCAACCACATCCGACTTAGCTGAAAGACTCAAAAAGAGAAGGCAAAGAGAAAAAAATGAAAACAAGATTCGCATGGAAGAACTCCCTCAGATTCGTGATGAAGTCTTCATACTGAAAATTGCATCATCACACTTGGGCTTTCTTGACTTCTTTAGACAATTTTAGACAGGGTTAAGGTAAAATTTAGGACTCTTTTAATTTCTTACGCACAGGTTAAATCAAAATAAATGACAGCTAGGGTCCTGTGAAATAAGTTCATTACATGGATATGCCCCTCAATGAAATGCTGAATGCCCTTACGGGAAAACTTGAACTCTGGCTTAAGTCCATCGCTTCCGGTCTTCCCAATTTTTTCCTGGCGATGCTGGTTTTTGTCATTTTTTGGTTTGCAGGAAAGATTGCCCGGAGGGCCAGCCGGGATATCCTTCATCATGTCTCTCACAATGACTCACTTGCCAGGCTTCTTTCAGGAATCATTCACGTTCTGGTAGTGACCTTTGGTTTCTTCATCGCTCTTGGGATCATGGAGCTTGATAAGACGGTTACCTCTCTTCTCGCTGGTGCGGGGGTGGTGGGACTGGCCATCGGTTTTGCCTTTCAGGAGATTGCTTCTAATTTTATTGCCGGGATCCTCATTGCTTTCCGCAGACCCTTCAGAGTTCACGATATTGTTCGGGTTAATGAACACGAGGGACGAATCACAGACATCGACCTTCGCACCACAAGGGTTTCCACCTATGATGGTCTTGAGGTCATTGTTCCCAATAAAGATATGTTTACCAATGCAGTGACAAACCTCACGGCCACACCTCAGCGCCGGGTCGATCTCGATGTAGGGGTCTCCTATGGAGAAAATCTCCGGGAGGTGCGGGATCTCGTTTTGAATGTGCTGGAAAATGTGTCGGATCGCTTTCAGGATAAAAAACCAGAAGTCTTCTTCACGGCCTTTGGGGATTCATCCATCAATTTTGTGGCCCGGGTCTGGATCGA
>CAZPFM010000390.1:0-3181 GCA_964585845.1 uncultured Bacteriovorax sp. | reverse complement strand
CCCTGCCCTTTTATCATCCTTACTATGGAAACCTCTCCTTTTCCCGGAAGTGCCACGTCCTTCTCACGAGGCTTCTGAGGATGAATCAGAGAAATCACCGCAAGATGATCACAATCGATGAGCGTATCCTCTACACCGGAAGCTTCAACATCTCTGCCATGCATGTCCGGAGTGATGAAATGAATCCCTGGAAGGACATGGGAGTGAGAGTCACCGGAGCACCGGTGAAGTTTGCCATTCTCTCTTTTAAGAGAAACTGGAAACTCCGGGATTTTTTTAAATACCGAAAGACCATGAAAGAGCTTCGGTCATTTAGAAAAAACATTCCCCTTCGTCTCAATCATAATCTCGCCATGAGGAGTCTCTACCTGGAGAACTTCATCCGGAGGATCAACCGCTCTCAGGATAAGGTCTGGTTCATGTCGCCTTATTTTGTCCCCAAGAGCCGGGTGATCCGTGCCCTCGCCCGGGCGGCCAGGCGTGGGGTGGACGTCCGGCTTCTGCTCTCGGCCAGGAGTGATGTGAAGCTCTTTCATTTTCTTCAATCCTATTATTACCCATACCTGATTAAGGCGGGTGTTAAGATTTTTCTCTACGCGGATTCCATCCTGCATGCAAAGAATTATATAATAGATGACTGGATGACCATTGGTTCTAGCAATCTCAATCACCGAAGCGTCATCCATGATCTCGAAGTGGACCTCGTGATTTCTGAGGAATCGAATCAGAAGAAGATCATCGAGCACTTCAAAAGTTGCACTCGAGAAGACAATGTCGTGAAAGAAGAAAACATCACCAAATTGTCTTTTTTCTTTCGGTTCATGGGAAAAGTGTTTTTTATGTTTAGGTATTGGTTTTAATGAAGATTCGTATTCTCACCTACAATATTCACAAGGGTTTTACCTTCCGTAACAAGGACTTCATCCTGGATGAAATCCGCGAAGCCATGCGAGAAGTGAACGCCGACATCCTCTTTCTTCAGGAAGTTCTCGGTGACCATGTTAGGCATAAAATCCCTGAGTGGGAAACCGCCCGGCAGTTTGAGTTCCTCGCTGATACCGTCTGGCCCCATTACGCTTATGGGAAAAATGCGATCTATCAGGAAGGGCATCACGGCAACGCCATCCTGAGTAAATTTCCCATCGTTGAATGGTCCAATCATGTGATCTCGACAAACCGCCTCGAGCAGCGAGGTCTTTTGAAGGCCAGGATTGAGATTCCGGGGCTCGACCGGGAGCTGGTTCTTGCTAACACCCACCTCGATCTCACTCAACGGGGTCGGAATCGTCAGGCAGATATGCTCATTCGACATATGCTTCAGGAAACTGATTATCCCTGGGTCCTGGTGGGAGATTTTAATGACTGGAATAAGAAGGTATCGCCATTAATAGAAACACAGCTGAGTTCCAAAGAAGTTTTTAAATCGCTTCACGGGGATTATCCCAAGACCTTTCCTTCCTTCCTCCCCCTTCTCTCTTTGGATCGCATCTTCATTCACAAGCTCACACCTGTGAAGGCCCTGGCCCTTAAAGAAGGGCACTGGAAGAAACTCTCCGATCACATCCCGTTGTACGTAGAAATTGATTTGGCTGTCTAGAAGACAGTGAACTTATGCCCATTCACAAAACCATAGCAGGTTCCTAGAAAACGAATCTCGTCACCATTGATGACGATTCCGGAACCGTCGGGACAGGCGTAGACAGTTTTTTTCTTTGTGCGGCTATAGCGACGGAAAAAAGCATCGTAGCGGGCGGAATTTCTATGATGAGGAAAAAAAGCGAAATCCAGAAGCCCTAAGGCAGAAAGATTCTTTAGGTTCACCTGGTTCTCATCCCGGTCAAATTCCGGATAGGCCGCCATCTCGATATTTTCAGTCATCATGATGGCCCCGGCCGAAAGACCAGTGAGAACTCCGCCCTTTTCCACGAAACGACGTAATTCACTTAAAAGTTTTGCTTTCCTCAGACTGTTGAGAAAATAAAAAGTATTCCCTCCGGAGAGGTGAATGGCATCACTTCGCATCACTTCCTGAAAGAGGATCCGGTCAAAGGGGACATCTACCGGAAAGTGGATGAAGCGGGTGATTTTAAACTTCGAGTAATGACGGACGAAGGCCCTGAACTCCTGTTCAGAGAGATAGGAGGAAGAAGGAATGAAGGTAACAACTGGGTTCTTTTTCCCGAGTAAGCTAATGAAGGCCTTGTCTAGATCCGCATTATCTTTCTCTACGCCACCGCTGTAGAGAACTAGCTTCATAACCCCTCACGGCACTCGCGGACAATGGTGGTGAAGCCTTTCATGATGGTCGTATGCCGGCTACCCAGATCCTGGCTTGACTCTTTCTTATCAGGATCAAGATTCTGATAGGAGGAGAAGTGCTCATTTAAATGATAGAGCTCTTCGGCATTGAGTTTCGGTCTAAGCTTCATGACTTTTTGAACGATGTAGGTGATGGAATCCCCGGTGACTCGGTCATAGCGGTTGATCACTGAAGACCGCATGGTGAGTTCAAGAAGGAATTCGCTTCGATTCTGAGAACTCAATCGCTCAGCGGAGCGGACCATCGAGAGATACAGAGACTGAAAGCGATTAATCTGCTTTATCCGCATGGCCGTGAGCTTCAAGTCCGCCTTTTTGGCATAGGAAGATTTTATGACCTCAAGGAATTCCTGAGGTGAGAGAAGGTCTCCCCGGCTGAGATAGAGCTGCGGAAGCTCTCTTAGGATATCTCTCATACAGAAGATCGCATCACGGGTAATCCCATCGGCAACCTTGTAGACACCTTTTTTGGATTTAGAGCGCTCAAAGTAGCTAAAGACCTTTCGGAACTTCGTCACCGTTGGAAGCTGCTCTTTTAGAAGGTAATCCTGGTGAGACTTCTTGAAACCTAAACGGCTCAAAAGGTTTCTATTCTTTGATTCGATGAAATGTCGATCAAAGAGAGTCATAGCAAAATCTTTTTTGAACTGAGAAAGGGATTTCTTCTTACCTGTCGTGAGAAAATCAGCAATCTGAGCAAAGCACTGAACGATGTACTTGGCCTTTTGTTTCTGCTCAAGAATCGTCGTGGAAAAACGCTGAACATCATCATAACGGTATTCGGCGTGGAAGAGACCGAACTGGCGGATAGATCCGTAATCAATGATCCCTCCATCCATCAGGATGTTATCCCCGTCCCAAT
>CAZPFM010000389.1:0-3200 GCA_964585845.1 uncultured Bacteriovorax sp. | reverse complement strand
CGGGACTTTCCGTCGCCCTTGCCTGTGACCTCAAGATTGCTCCACCGAAGAATCGGTTCATCTCAGGCTTTAGTCAGATCGGACTAGCACCTGATGCAGGCATGAGTTTCATGCTCGTGCGCCAAATGGGCTATTCTAAGGCCTTGGAATTTGCACTGAGAGGTAAGCCTCTTTCTTCAGAAGAGATGCTCCAGTATAATTTCATTAACGAGATCCACGAAAAGCCACTCGAGCGTGCTCTCGAATTGGCCACCGAGATCAATGCCCTGGCACCGCTCTCGGTGAAGATGGTAAAAAAGAATTTCCAGTTCGCCGCTGAGAAAGAACTTCCAGCGGTATTAGAGCGAGAAAAGCACGTCCAGAGATTCCTAGGATTCTCGGAAGATTATAAGGAAGGAGTTTCGGCCTTCCTCGGAAAAAGAAAACCAGAATTTAAAGGTAAATAAGAGGAGAATATCCCATGAGACAATACACAGCTGAAGACGAAAAACTATTCCAGGAAATTGAAAACGGTCGAACATTTGATTCCACCGATGAGATGCCGGAGATCTACCGGAAGAATCTCTTAAACCTTCTCTGGATGCAGGCCGACTCCGAATACGCCGGAGGCCTTGGTTACATGCCCTGGATCGCTAAAGCCCCGAATGCTCACGAGCGAGTGCTCGTCGCTCAGATCGTAAAAGATGAAATGCGCCACGCCCACGTGATCTATAATATCTTAGAGAATCTCGGGCAGAAGACTCACGATCACATGCTCGCCCATGAGTTTGACTGGCGAATCCCTGATGATCTTGCCAACATCGGTTTCTCTCGCGCAAAAAAAGATAAGCGTGTGAATATTTTCTATTACCCAATCACTTACTGGGAAGACTTCTGCCTCTTTAACTTCCTCATGGACCGGGCCGCGGGACACGTCCTCGAAGACACCCTCGACTCATCCTTTATCCCATGGAAGAACGCCATTGGGACCATCTGCAAGGAAGAGCATATGCATCTTGCTCATGGAGATAAGACGGTGAAAAACCTTGCCGCCGATCCGGAGAAAAAGCCCTTCCTTCAGGAGCGCCTCAATCTGTGGTGGCCTCGGGTGATGAACACTTTCGGAAAATCCACTGGTGGAGCAAACGATATCTACCAGAAACTCGGTCTCAAGAAGCGCTCAAATGCAGAAGTGCGAGCGGCTTTTGTAAAAGAGATTGAAGATAAGTGTGCCGAATGGGGTCTTGAAGTTCCTGAGTATAAGGAAGCCGAGCAGCCAACCGAATACCCTCTGAACTAATGATCGAACTGAATAAAATTGTCGTTATCGGTGCCGGGACTATGGGTTCTGGCATCGCTCAGTGGTTTGCCCAAAATTTCTGTTCTGTTGAACTCATCGACAATTCCTCTGAGCAGCTTCAAAAAGCAAAGTCCTCTATCGAAGCTTCATGGGATAAACTTGAAAAGAAAGGAAAGCTTACGGCCTCTGATGTGGCCCGCATGAAAGAGCTTCTTTCCACGAAGAGTCTCGAAGAAACCTCAAAAGACGCTGACCTGGTGATTGAGGCGATCATCGAAGATCTTGAAATTAAAAAGACACTATTAAAGAAACTTGATTCCCATTTCGAAGAAAAGACCATCCTTTCGAGTAATACTTCAAGCTTTCCCATCCATCTCATGGCAGAGGCCCTCTCCGATAAAAGAAAGGGTAAGTTCCTGGGGCTTCACTTCTTTAATCCTGCCACCATCATGAAACTGGTGGAGATCATTCGAGGCAAGGATTCTTCAGATGAACTCTGCCAGGATCTTTACACCTGGTTTAATGAAAAGGGTAAAAAGCCTGCTCTTTCAGCTGACTCTCCTGGCTTCATCGTTAATCGTGTCGCTAGGAATTTCTACGGGGAGCCTCTCCGGATCGTGGAAAAAGATGAGCCAGAAATGATGAGGGAAGTAGACCGCATCCTCAGAGAAGTGGGTGGATTTAAGATGGGTCCATTTGAACTCATGGATCTTATCGGCATCGACATTAACTATTCTGTCACTTGCTCAGTTTGGGAAGCCTATGACAAGGAACCCCGCTTTGCTCCTCACAAGCTTCAAAAACAGATGGTGGATGAGAAGAGATTTGGACGTAAGAGTGGGCGAGGATTTTATAAGTATGACTAATGTAGAGTTCGACGGAAAATATATCCTGAATTTCGGTTTCGGCACAAAGACCGAAAAAAAAGTATTCCTGAATACACACTCAGACAAGAAAGTGGTGATGGATCTCACCTGCTATGATCCTAAGGAGTTCTACGCAGAATTTCCTCAGCTCGCAGGTGTCTTCTCAGCTCTTTTCTGTGATGAAGAAAAAAAGATCGAAGTTCATCTTCGCTCAGATAAAGAAGAATTCCTTCAGAAGTTTAAGGAACTCGAATTTAATCCTGTTGAAACGAGAATTCTCTCTCATGGATTCATTTTCCCTCGCACTATTGCTCAGATCATCAATGAAGCCCACTTTGCTCTCTCGGAAAATGTCGCAAGTAGAGAAGATATTGACCGGGCGATGAAATTTGGCGTGAACTACCCCAAGGGACCTTTTGAGTGGTCCAAGGGTAAAGAAACAATTATTCGGACACTTCTTGAAGAGCTTCACACTTCAACCCATGACCCTCGCTATATCCCCTCGCCTCTTCTAAAATAGCCCTTACACCTTGCAACAATTCTCCTTCTCTTTTTTCATTCTGCAGGAATATTGCTAGTATCCCGGCATGAGAAAAACATCCTATATCGTCCACGCAAAAAGAACTCCTATCGGCTCCTTTGGAGGCGTCCTCTCCAGTGTGAGGGTCGATGACCTTCTCGCCGAGCTTTTTAAGGACTACGCTGGCAGTGCCAATCACGACTTAAAACTTATTGATGATGCTATCATCGGTTGCGCCAACCAGGCCGGAGAAGACAACCGGAACCTGGCCCGCATGAGTCTTCTTCTTGCGGGATATCCCTTTGATGTCACTGGTACAACGATTAATCGTCTTTGTGGCTCATCCCTGGACGCGGTTCTTGATGCCCATTCAAGGATCCAGGCCGGACTGGGGGATTGTTTCATCGCCGGCGGAGCAGAGAGCATGTCCCGTGCACCCTGTGTTCTTTCCAAGGCCCAAGGAGCCTTCGATCGCAATCAGAAGATGTGGGATACCTCTATTGGCTGGCGCTTTGAAAATCCGAAGATGGCCGAA
>CAZPFM010000388.1:0-3202 GCA_964585845.1 uncultured Bacteriovorax sp. | reverse complement strand
TTTGAACTCGAGGCCCAGGTCATCGAGCTCGCGGAAAAACCCATTGAACCATTTGGGGACCTCAAGGCCAATCCTCAGGGAAAAAAGCACACCAAGAATGATAAGAACAAAGGGAAATCCCATCAGCGAGCGATCCTCGATATTGGCGTTCTCGATGTGATGCCTAACTTTCTTATTCCAAAAAATAAAGATCTTAAGATCATCGGCGGCTCATCGGACATGATGATCGTGGATATCTCAAAATCCCGTCATAAATACCCGGTTGGATCCACCATGAGTTTTCAAATGAAATACATGGGGGCCTTAAGCCTTTTAAATTCCCGTTATGTTGAAAAGGTAGTCGTTTAATGCATTGGTTAGATCTCTCGGTTCTCGTCGTGTACTTTATTTGTCTTCTTGCAGTTGGATTTTATTTTTCTAAGTCCCACACCTCTGAAGATGATTACTTTCTCGGCGGACGGGACATC
Organism: uncultured Bacteriovorax sp.; assembly: GCA_964585845.1. Taxonomy (GTDB): domain Bacteria; phylum Bdellovibrionota; class Bacteriovoracia; order Bacteriovoracales; family Bacteriovoracaceae; genus Peredibacter. Next base: position 2,735 of record CAZPFM010000388.1, on the reverse strand, counting down.
AAATCCTGGCACGTGGGTCTCTCAGTGGTGGCAACAGACGTGGGAGGCGGGTTCTCCATCGGTCTGGGCGGTCTTGGGTTCACCATCGGTCTCTCCGGATCCTGGATGCTTTTCACAGGTCTAATTGGTGCATGGATGTCTGCCGTCTTCCTCATTCCGAAAATAAAAAAGCTTGAAACCCACAAAAAGTTCTCAACCTTCAACGATGTTGTAGGCCATTACTACGGTGGAAAAGTTGCGATGATCGCAACCTTCATTACTCTCATTGGCTATCTTGGTTTCACTTCGAGTCAACTTCTTGCCGGAGCGAAGCTCACTCACGCTACTTTTCCTGAGATCACCCTCATGCAGGCCCTATGGGGCATGGGAGTCATTACGATTCTCTACACTGCCTTCGGGGGTCTTAAAGCAGTCATTTATACGGATACCGTACAATGGCTCATTCTTATTTGCGGACTCTGTTTTGTGGGTATCCCTATGGCCTACATGAAGTTGGGTGGCTGGGAGGCAATTTCCTCCGCTCTTCCATCCACCCATCTTTCTTTCACGGAAGTCACTGGCTCTCAGATCCTGGACTGGGCCCTGACCATTGTGCCCATCTGGTTTATTGGACTCACACTTTACCAGCGGATCTACGCCTGCCGGACTGAAGCCGACGCGAAGAAGGCCTGGTACCTTGCGGGACTTCTTGAGTGGCCCATCATGGCCTTCATGGGAACGGCCCTTGGTGTGATGGGTAGAGCCGCTTTTGAAATGAATGTCTTTGAAGGAATTGGCTATCCAGCAGGATCAAGTATCGACTCTGAGATTGCTCTGCCCCTTCTTCTCACGCAAACCCTTGGTGTAGGCTTTTTAGGTCTTATGATGGCGGCGTATTTCTCGGCCATCCTCTCCACTGCCGACTCCTGTCTCATGGCTTCCTCCGGAAGCCTGGTGGCCGATGTCCTAAGCCTCTTTAAGATCAAGCGCTTTGATGCCGTGAGACTCTCTCAGTTTGCAACTTTCTTTTTAGGAATGATCGCTCTTCTTCTTTCGACTTTTTTCACTAATGTCCTCGGGCTCATGCTTCTCTCTTACGGAGTCATGGTCTCTGGGCTCTTTGTCCCCATCATGGGAGGGCTTTTCTTAAAGAAACTCTATCCGGTGCAAGGCTTTTTGAGTGTCGTCGCAGGTGGAGGGACTTATCTTATTCTCGCTTCCATGGATTATCCTTCACCCATTCATTGGGGGATTGGTGCATCGTTAATCGGGTTTGGGATAGGAAGTTTATTGCCTAAGAAAATCATTTCTTGAAATAGCAAATCTCACCGCTGGCTCCGCGGGTCCATGAATTTCCGTCTCAAGGTAATCATGGATAAAGCTCATTCCTAACTTCTTCATGATGTTCTGGGAGGAGAGATTATCTTTTAAGGTTCTGGCCCAGACTTCCTCAGTAGCGGGGTCAGAAAAAGCCTTTTCAATGAGGGCCCGTGATCCTTCGGTGGCAAAACCACAACCCCAGAATTTTTTCTTCAATCGGTATCCCAGTTCCAGGGATTTCAGATTATCGAGTTCATTCTTTCCAGGACGTAAATGAAACCAACCCATAAATTCTCCGGAATCTTTCTCGATGGCCTTGAAGATCCCTAGCCTTTCCTTAAAGCGCTCACGATAAGAAAGGATAGTTTCGATAACCTTCTTTACATGATCCTCTGAGGAAGGCACTCCCCTGCTGATAAAGCGCATAACCTCCGGATCAGAGTCCAGATCTAGAAGTAATTTCCAATCCTCAGCTTCGAATTGCGTTAAACGCAGTCGCTCTGTCTCAAGATAGATTTCCATGGCTTTACGCTCTCCTCAGTGGGCTTAAGCTTAATCATCTATGAAACAATAGATAATATCAATTAGATCAAATACTTTCTGAGACCTAGAATGCCTCCATCACCTTCTCAAAGGACTTACATATGTTTGGTAAAAATCCTCCTCGTCATCGCCAATCCAATAAAGATTGGTGGCCCAATCAGCTTCAGATCCATTTGCTTCACCAGCATTCCCCCAAGGCCAATCCATTGGGAGAAAAATTCAACTATGCTGAGGAATTTAAAAAACTCGATCTCGATGCCTTAAAGTCCGACATTAAAAAACTCATGAAAGATTCCCAGGACTGGTGGCCCGCTGATTATGGTCATTATGGTCCTCTTTTCATTCGCATGGCCTGGCATTCGGCCGGCACCTACCGAACCGGGGATGGTCGTGGTGGAGCGGGATCAGGCTCCCAGCGCTTTGCTCCCCTGAATTCCTGGCCCGATAATGCAAACCTCGACAAGGCCCGCATGCTCTTGTGGCCTTTAAAGCAAAAATACGGAAGAAAAATTTCCTGGGCCGATCTTATGGTCCTCGCTGGAAATTGCGCGATTGAATCCATGGGACTTCCCACAATCGGTTTTGCTGGAGGAAGAGAAGATGTTTTTGAACCCGAAGAGGACATCTACTGGGGGACAGAGGAAGAATGGCTAGGAGATAAGCGCTATTCCGAAGACAGAAAACTTGAAAATCCTCTTATGCAAGATGTTCTTATTGTAGTGGGTGAATACCTTGGGTTTCTTGGGCGCTCCTTACTAAATGTATTTAATCCTGAAGAATTAGAAGATATTGATAAATATTATAAACGCTTATTTCAAGGAGTTTTGGACATCGAAGACTTGTGGGAAACATATCCATTTGGTTTAATGGTTGCAATGGTTGGTGCTTTTTTG
>CAZPFM010000387.1:0-3202 GCA_964585845.1 uncultured Bacteriovorax sp. | reverse complement strand
GAAGAGACTGTTACCATTAATGTGCTTATCAAGTTCCTCATAAACCCGCTCGATGTCTGCGGGATGGAGACGCCCCTTAAAGGTTTCAAGATTTTGAGGAAGTTCGTTGTATTCGTAACCCAGCTTGGTGTACCAGGTTTTATTGAGGGAAACTTTATGGGAAACAAGATCCCAGTCCCACTTACCAACTTGAGCACTTTCAAGGGCAAGATCAAGACTGAGTTTTGCCTCATTCAAATCATCGAGCTTTCGTTTCAGATCATGCTCAAGATAGTTAATCCTATGGCGGAGCTCTTTTTCGTAAGTGTGGCGTTTTTCGGTTTCAATGAGACGTCCAATAAGATCGGCCATGCTGGCGGCGAAGGAGAGGTCGAGATTGTCCCATTCTCTTTTACCCTCAGTGTACTCGCAACAGAGTATACCTAGCATCTCCCCATCAGAATAAATGGGCGCATCGATCATGGCCGAGACATTAAAAGGCTTCATATAGCCTTCGACGAGCTCTTTAGTGGAAGGATGGGTGTGAGTATCAGGGATACTGAGAGCGCGATCCTTATTTACGTGCTCAAAATAAACCGGATAGTCCACTTTCCGGATGATCTCCCCTTTCGTGTTCTCAGAACCCGCTACATAGGTGAGTTCTTCATAAAGAGACTCGTGATCGATGGTGAAAAACCAGATCCCAATTCGCGCAACTCCAAGAACCTCAGAGATCTTTTCGCAGATGGTCTCCAGGGCCTCTTTCCGACTTCCACGGTAGATTTCCGTGTTTCGATAAAACCAGTCCTGGAGCTCATTGTAGCGTTGAAACTTATCCGTCATGAATACCTTTTAGTGCAATCCAGCTCTTCTTAAAAGGGCCGCCACATCAGGCTCCTGCCCACGGAATTTTTTGTAGAGTTCCATCGGGTGTTCGGTTCCTCCCCGCTCAAGGATATGCTCCCGGAATCTCTTGGCGACATCCCGGTTAAAGATTCCTGAGGTCTGGAAAAACTCGAAGGCGTCCGCATCGAGAACCTCGGCCCATTTGTAAGAATAGTATCCCGCTGAATATCCTCCTGCGAAGATGTGAGAGAATGAAGTGGAAATACTCGTGCCTGGAAGTCGCGGAAGAAGTGCTGTCTTCTGAATCACAGTCTCTTCAAAGTGTTCGATGTCTGTGACCTTTTCTGGTTCAGAAGTGTGATAAGACATATCAAGAATAGCAAAGGAGAGCTGACGAAGAGTAGCGAGCCCCTCAAGGAATTTCCCACTCTCTTTAATTTTTTGAACAAGTTCCACTGGCATCTTTTCACCGGTCTCATAGTGAACGGCAAAGAGGTCAAGACACTCTTTTTCCATGACCCAGTTTTCCATGATCTGAGAGGGAAGTTCCACAAAGTCCCAGAAGACACTTGTGCCCGAGAGACTTCGGTATTTACAGTTAGAAAGAAGTCCGTGAAGAGCGTGGCCGAATTCATGGAACATCGTTAAGACTTCATCCAGGGTCAAAAGTGAAGGCTTCGTTTTCGTGGGCTTAGTGAAATTACAAACGATCATGATATGCGGTCGCTCGATCTGACCATGGAGCATTCCCTGATCCTTAATCCCTGACATCCAGGCACCACCCCGCTTGGTGGCCCTTGGGAAAAAGTCTGTATAGAAAAGACCCACGAACTTGTTTGAGTCCTCATCGTGGACTTCGAAAGTGCGAACGTCGGGGTGATATTTTGGAACATTCGAGACTTCAGAGAACTTAAGACCATAGAGCTTATGGGCGACTTTGAAGAGACCGTCGACGACGTTTTCAAGCTTGAAATAAGGTCTGAGCATCTCATCATCCATGGAGAGCTCTTTCTTTTTCAGGATCTCTGCATAGTAGGCCGTATCATAAGATTGAAGATCACTGATGCCGTCGAGATCCTTGGCCAGTTTCTTCAGTCGATCCATGTCTTTTTCTGCATGGGGCTTTGCCTTGGCCAGAAGTTCTTCGAGGAAGTCGAAGACCTTCTTCGGTGACATCGCCATCCGTTCTTCTAAGATATAGTCGGCGTGGGTGTTAAAGCCCAGAAGCTTGGCCCGATCTCTTCTCAGACGAAGGATATCCCGGAGGATTTCCTGGTTATCGTACTTCGAATTGAAGGTCTTTGAAGCATTGGCCAGAGACATGGTTTTTCGGAGCTCGCGGTTTTTCACATAAGTCATAAACGGAAGATACGAAGGCATCTCAAGACTAAAGCACCAGCTCCCAGCCTTCCCTTTCTTCTCAGCTAGTTCAGCTGCGGCTTCAATCGCCCCCTCAGGGAGACCGTCGAGATCTTTTTTATCAGTGACCTCGAGAAGATAATCATTCGTGGCCTTAAGAACATTCTGGGAAAAATCCAGGGAGAGCTTAGCTAGCTTCTCGTCGAGTTCCCGGATGAGTTCTTTTTCGCTGTCAGCAAGAAGGGCACCACTTCGGACAAAGCCCTTATAGGTTTTCTCAATGATAGTGAGTTCTTCTTTGTCGAGTTTTTGATCGAAGCGGGTGTCGTAGCAGGCCTTCACTTTCCGGAAGATTTCCGGATCAAGAGACATGTCATTATTGAATTTTGTAAGAGTCGAGGACATCTCTCCAGAGATCGCCTGAAGCTCATCAGTGCATTCAGCGGAATGGAGATTAAAAAAGATCCCCACAACAAAGTCCACCGGCTCCTGGATATCACCCTGTTCAACGATGACATGCTTAAAGTCAGTGGCAGAATTCTTTTTCCACTCTTCCATTTTATTTTTGGCGTTGGAGATGGTCTCTTTTAAGGCCGGAAGAAAGTGTTCCGGTTTAACTACGTCAAAGGGATAGGCCCCGTGAGAAGCCGTCGGGCGAGAAAGTAAGGGATTTGTCATTTTAACCTCAGGTTAAAAGAGTTCTTTGCGAACTCTAAAAAGTTCAACGACGAGCACAATCCAAATGAAGAGGAATGTGAGCATCAACATATTAAGAATGGTTGATGATTGGAGATAAATCAAGACGGCGGAAACCGCAGCTTTACTTAATCGATACACGAGCATATCGGTGAGATATTTCGCACCGTATTTTTGTTCAGGCAAAAGGGGCTGATAAAGGATCTCTTTGCCCGCACTGAAGAGAGAGTAGTCTGAGGACTTGAAGTAGGCATAGAGGATTGCCACCGGCAGAAGACCTACCGCTGATCCCATCATGAGAGAAGCCACACAGAGGACATAG
>CAZPFM010000386.1:0-3204 GCA_964585845.1 uncultured Bacteriovorax sp. | reverse complement strand
GTGAGTGAGTACGTCCCGGTAATCGATCCACTGATCGATGGTCCTGAGGCTGTCAAATCCCAATAGGAGGGAGAGTTTTTTCTCAGGATGATCTTTCCGGATCCGGCGAAGCCACTGGGCGGTGGGATTGGGTTTTTCCTCCAGGAGGAAAGTGGGTACGAGGAACTGGTTTTTCTTAAACTTAATCTTTGAGGCCAGAGCGATGATAGTAGAAACAAGATGAACTTCCCGGACTTCTTTTAAGGGATTTCGGTCAGGAAGAACAAAGCAGGACTTCTCCTCAGGCAGGAGATTTAAACAGGCCTGATGCCCCTGGTGCCAGGGATGAAAGCTTCCTCCAAAAAAGACCCATTCATCGGTCTTATCGCCCACAATGATTTCCGGGCAAAGCGACTTAAGTTTCTGGTAATCAGGAGAGACCGGGTAGCGGGCGGCGGCGATTCTGGCAAGAGCATTGGCCTCTTCCGGGGTAAGATCCGGGAGAAGGGAGGTCCAGGCGACCATGAACATAGAAGACTCAGTCATCTCAAACTGGACATCTTCCTCCCATTGAATGGGATGAGTGAATTTTTCACCGGATTGGAGGAGTCGAACACGAAAGAGTTCGCCATCGAATTTAAAAATGAACTTAGCCAATTTAGTCCAATCGGATAGGAAGAGCCTTTCCTAATTTTATTTCTTCTAAACTCATTTTACATTGATACGCGAAAATTTCCACCCCCTTATCAAAGGCTTCCACCAGGAGATCGGCATATTTGGGATCAATGTCCCTGGCCGGTGCCACCATCTCCACATCTTCCCGTTGGACAACGAAGACCAGGCAGGCCCGGGCCCCCGAATCCTTTAGCCTCATGAGTTCCTGAAGATGCTTTTGTCCCCTTACCGAGACCGCATCAGGAAACTGGGCGATGCCTTCTTTTTTGAGGGTCACACTTTTAACCTCTATGTAACAAGGAGGAAGATGAGGGGACTCTAAATAGAAATCAATTCTTGAGTCGCCGATTTTCTTCTCAGGCTTAATTGTTTCATATGGCTCAAAGGGAAGGAGGGATCGGGCACTTAGCCACTCGGACATGAGCTTATTGGCATTTGCTGTATTCACTCCAATCCAGGTCTCACCATTATGGGTGAGCTCCAGGGTATAAGGGAGTTTTCTTTTGGGATTATCTGACTTTGAAACCGCGCACCCCCAATTTTCCTCCCAACAAGAAGTCATGGCACCGGTATTGGGAACGTGGGCGATAAATTCTTCTGAATTGATGGTGATATCGGAGAGGAATCGCTTATAGCGACGAAGAAGAGTCGCTGAGAGAAGAGGGGGATTGAATTTCATGGATCCATATTAGGCAAAAAAAAACGCCCCTTAAAGGGGCGCTTAGGATTTTTACTAGTAAGCAAAATTTATTTCGATCCTTTCAACCATCACCGGGGAAAAAGAGTGAAGGTTGAGGTTCTTCATCAATACAGGTCGTTTGAGTGTTAATACTTTTCTGAAGCTATGTCCTTGAACATCCACCTTACCGAGGAATTCTCCAGAGTCAGTGAGGGCCGCAAGTTCCGCTTCCGGGGCCCGGGACTGGGCTTCGATCACGATGCTCTCCACCCGTCTTTGCTCATAAGGAAGAAGGCTTGAAAGTGAGAGGGGTTGCTGAGCATTGACCATTTGGTGGATGGCCAGAGAAGTCGGGTAAGGTGACGGGTAAGGATAATGAGGCCCCTGGTCCCGTACCATTCCTACACTCAAGACCACGGCCTGGATGAAGGCATCCCCCATAACCTCTAGTTGGAAGGAATTGATCTCTTCCCGGGAATCCACCTGCATTACGCTCTGACCTCTCCGGAGAACCTTTGGTCGTGCGGCCGGGCGGTTGTTGATTTCAAGCTGAAGATGGGCCTCACGGTGTTGAGTGACTCCACCGATGACAGTGACCCGTTGGATCTCGGCCCCATCCATCACGGCGCCATATTGCTGCTTGATAAGCTGAGCGAGTCGAACGGTCCCCCGGGAATAGATGGTCTGATTCACCTGGAGATGAAGAGTCGAAAATGATTGAAGCTGTTTTTCTCGTTGAGGAAATCTCTCGTCCCGTCTTTCTTCGCGACGTTCCTCCCGACGCTCTTCCCGTCGGTCCTCACGACGGTCTTCGCGACGATCCTCTCTACGCTGCTGAGCAAAGCTATTCATACTCACGAGCATGAGAGCAAAAGATAAAACAAGAAGGCGAGATGAAGTCTGGTTCATGAGAACTCCTTATGGTGTTTAAAAAAACAAACTTCCTGTTTGTGATTAAACTTCTTCTGAGCAAGGAGAATGCCATGTTGTCAGTTTTGCTCGGGATTATGCATTTTCATTCATGATCTCAGTCACAAGACGCGCTGCTCAGTTCTGTCAGTTTGAGTTCTGCGCCGGGGGAGTGAGGCCAGAGTGGCCCTGAAGATTTCATCCTGCGACACCACATGGGCGCATTTTCACCCTCAACTTTTGCCCACATTTTGCCGAAGGGCATATACTCGGTTTTTTAGACAGATGGGTGCAGTTTCGCTAAGATGGCGGCACTTATTTCTAGTTTAATTCAAGATTTCATTTGAAGGAGATTCCATGTCAGACAAGGCCAAACTTGTACTCGGTGATAAAACCTATGAGCTTCCCGTTTTCACTGGGACCGAAGGAGAGAAGGCCGTCGATATCACAAAGCTTCGGGCGGAAACAGGATTTGTCACCCTCGACACTGGTTATATGAATACGGGTGCCTGCACTTCAGCGATCACATTCCTCGACGGAGAGAAGGGGATTCTCAAGTACCGCGGTTACTCGATTGAAGAGATTGCAGAGAAATCATCTTTTGTTGAAGCTTCTTACCTGGTTTTCTACGGCAAGCTCCCAAGTGCTTCCGAACTTAAAGCTTTCGAAGAGCGCATCGCAAGTTTCGATGACGTACCTGAAGGTATCAAGTCCATGATTAAGGCCTTCCCTAAGGATGCCCATCCCATGGCCGTTCTCTCAAGCAATATGGTTTCTCTATCCGCGTTTTACCAGGACATGTGTGCCCAGGATCTCTCGGCCGATCAGAAAGACACGGCCATTGCTCAGCTCATGGGTCAGCTCAAGGTCATGGCGGCCTATGCCTTCCGCCACTCTCAGGGAAAAGAATTCGTAAAGTCCGATAAGTCCCTCGATTACTGCTCTGATTTTCTTTATATGAT
>CAZPFM010000385.1:0-3204 GCA_964585845.1 uncultured Bacteriovorax sp. | reverse complement strand
GGGCGGGTCTCTCTCTTCCTCAGGCGATCGGTATGGTGGTGGATGAGTTACCAGCACCCATTAGTCAGGAGTTCAATCTCGTTCTCCAGCAATCTAAGATTGGTGTTCCTCTGGATGAAGCCTTGGAGAATTTTAAGAAACGGATTTACACGGAAGATAATGAGATGTTCGTCACGAGTGTCAACATTTTGCGCGAAACCGGGGCCAATCTTGCTGAAACTTTTGACACTATCGTTCTCGTCATCCGGGAGAGGGTGAGACTTCAGCTGAAAATCGATACTTACGTGGCATCCGGAAAGATTCAGGCCTATATCATTGGGGCCATGCCCTTTCTTATGATCCTCATGTTCGGATCCGGGGATAAGGATTATTTTCCTCTCTTATTTGGGACAATTCCGGGGGTTATCGCCTGTATCGTGATTTGTGGCATGGTTGCCTTCGGAATGTGGGTCATTTTTAAGATCATCAACATTAAAGTTTGACTCCGGGAAGCCGATAAATTGAATGATAAACTGTCTTTGGGAAAAAGGTGGGACTATGACTTTTAGTAGAATTATATCACTCTCTGTGGTGTCCATGTTGATGATTTCCATGGCCCAGGCGGGAGTGAACCTCAAGAATGGTAACTTCTATATCTCGTACACAGATATCGTGGTGCCGGGTGGTGGTAAGAAACTCGAAATCACCCGAACTTACAACTCAAAATCAACCGACACGGGTTGGTTTGGATTCGGATGGGGAAGTGAGTTTGAAACAAAGCTCGAGCTCTCCGCTGATGGATCAATCATTATCCACGAGCACGGCTCAGGAGCTAAAACCCGTTTTACTCCGAAGACTGCCGTAGACGCGAAAGCTGCTGCCAAGAAAATCGTTGATGAGATGAAAAAGAAGACGGCCCTGACAGAAAGAGCTTCTACTGATCTTATCGAAAAACTCGCTGGCAACGCTGAACTCCGTCACACCTATGCCCTTAATTTTGGCGTTCAGACTTCTGTCGCTCCTGGTAGTGTTCTCTTCTCCAATGACCGCGGTCCTCAGGAACTCCATGTTTCTAAAGATGGCTACAAGCGTAGTTACGCTGATGGACGGGTTGATTTCTTCAATGGCCAGGGACAGATCGTAAAGATTGCCGATAAGTCCGGTTACTTCATCGGTTTTAACTACAAAGACGGAAATCTTCATTCCATTAAAGACTCTCAAGCCAAGCAGATCTTCTTCTCCTGGTATCCTGGTGGTCTGGTAAAGGAAATGTGGTCAGCTGGTGACAAGAAAGCCACATATAAGTATCAGGACAAGGATCTTGTGACTTCCACAGACGTCGGGGATAACTCTTATAGTTACAGCTATGATAAGTCTCATAACTTAACTGCCATCAAGTATTCTGATAAGACCAGTCTCAAAGTGGGTTATGACCCGAAGACTTTCTTCGTGACAGATATCACTGATCGTAATGGTGAGACGACAAAGTACAAGTACGACGCCGATAACAAAAAACCAGATGACCACTACTGGACTATTGTGACTAAGCCAGGCTTCGATGGAAAGCCAGTCACGAATCGTTACGAGTACGAAATTAAGACCAACGCTGACGGATCCCGCTACACTTACCGGATCCTCACCGAGATCAACGGGATTAAGACAGACACGATCTACTCAAATAACTCGCTTCCGCTTAAGATTGCCCGAGGCAATCACGTCACAAACTTTGAATACAATGCGAATGGCCTTCTCACAAAGAAGACATCAACTCGCGGAGACTTTGTTAACATCGAATACGACGCCAAGATCAATAAGATCAGTAAGGTCGTCAACAACGATGGAACAACAAGCTTTTCTTACGACGGTAAAGGTAACCTTGTAAAAGCCTGGAACAACCAGGGGAAGACGGTTTTCCTTATCTACGACAGCAAAGGCAAGATCTCGAAGATGGTTGACCAGGACTCAGCTGCTAAACGCATCCTCGCCTTTAAATACAATGCTCTCGGAAAGCCGGTTGAGATCGAAATGGAAAAAGTCGGCAAGATCAACGTTGCTTACGACAACTACGGCGAAATTAAGAAGGTCGAGTCCAGTGCTGGTCACAAGATGGCTCTTCAGGTCACTCAGGCCTTCCAGAACCTACTATCCATTGTTAAGCCAGCTGGCGTTAACTTAAACATGTAATTTAGGAGCATGTTATGAAAATATTTTTTATCTTTGCTTTGATGACATTCTTGAATTTAGGTTTCGCAGCTGGAAACGAATCCTCTGGAGGCGTAGGTGAAGTGACCAGGGAACACGTTGCTGCCACTACCACTGATTGCTGTGAGACTTGTGATAAGAAGGCAAGTAACATGCAGGTCTGTTCTGACCGATCTATCAGTGAGAACACTCAGGTAACTGGCTCTTCTGGCCAGCTTAATCCGGCCGGCGCTTCGAAGAAATAATTTTTTTACAGGCCCCTCTTAGGAGGGGCTTTTTTTTGTCTGAAAACTTTCCATACACTGTCTAATCCTTAGACACCCTCCTCAACCTAAATCCATCACTTACGTCCTTCATACTTGGCATCTCCCTTGCTCATATAAAGGCACAATCATAAAAGGGGTATTTATGAAGGTTCTAATTGCGATGATGACTCTTTCCTTTAGCTTATATGGCTTCGCTTTCTCTGAAGGCAGCGGAGAAGTCGGACAGAAGCTAGGAAACAACATGAACACATGTGTGGGATGTGCTCTCAGAGCAGCCCAGATCGACCAGGAAAACCGGAAAGCAGGTAAGCAGGTCGAAGAAGAGCGCAAGAAGGCCGAGAAGGAAGGCGCAGGGGTTCGGTCTTACTAAGACAGCTGTCTCGTTACTAGACAGTGTCGAGACTGAAATCTAAGGACTTAATGATTTTTAAACTGGCATCAACTTTGCGATAAAAGAATTGAATCTACTCTTAAGGGGGTACAAAATGAAAGGCTTAATGTTACTCATGATTTTAGGATTGGCGGTCAGCTCCAGTGGCTTTGCTGCCCAGTCAGAAGAGAACTGTGACGCTCTTGCAGAGAGCAGCACCCGGACGAATCCTAAGAAGGATCTCTCCAGTGGAACTCCGACGATCAAGTCCTCCACGGGTGTTGTCCGTCAGTAATTTCTCTCCAAACATTCCATAAAAAAAGCCAGGTCAATGATCTGTACCCCTTAAAATGGACAGATTAAAGAAAGGCTCCAAGTTTAGAACCC
>CAZPFM010000384.1:0-3208 GCA_964585845.1 uncultured Bacteriovorax sp. | reverse complement strand
TAAAGATATCAATTAAAGGAGTCTCTTGTGGGTAACGCAACAGCGGCGAAAGGCCATCGGAAAGAATACTTCATCATCTTCTTAATCCTCACCGCCCTTACTATCGTGGAACTCATTGTTCCAAATATGACTATGTCCAAGTTCTCTAAGGGATCTGCTCTGGTAGCACTCGCCCTTGGGAAAGCGGGTCTCGTGGGATATTTCTATATGCACCTTAAGGATGAAACCTGGTGGATGCGCTTTATCGCTTTGATTCCCATCTCAGCTTTCATCTACGCCCTTGTGGTCATCTTAGAATCACTTTACCGATAAGATAGAGGAATAAAATATATGGAAAACCAAGCTATCAACCCTAAGAAGCATCTTCCCCCAGATTTTCAATCTGAGTCCTCCATCATTGTTCATCCCTACAATATGCCCCAGGACAATCAGGCAGCGGTCCCGACTTGGGCCCTTATCCTGGTTCTTATCATTTCCTTTTTCGTATTGAAGTATTTCATCTACCTCGTGGATGAAAAGCGCCACGGTAAGTAAAAACCAAGTAAATTGGTTTCTCCTTGCGTTAAACTTTAAATGAGTTTAGAGGACAGTTGATATAAGCTTTTTCTACAAGAGGAGGAGCTTATGGCCACCGTTTCCCATTCCACCAATCTACGCACCAGGTCTCGCGACCAGAACCAGGCAAAGTCCGATCGATACTCACCTATTGAGATGATTACCCTGGTCATTGGTTTTTCCATGATCATGATCGCCTTTGCAGGGATCTTTCAACGGGATTTTCTGGGTTTTGACCTGAGTTTCATGCACTCATTTGTCCTCGCCTCTACCGGTGCCATTGCCATCTGGGCCGGGATGATTCTCGATCGAAGAAAACTCATTACCTACCGGGTCACTCTCGTTCTCGGGATTTTCTATCTGATCAACGCGGTAGCTGGCGTTCTCTTAGGGGACGCGGTTATGCAAAGAACAGGACTCAATGAGGAGCTTGTCCGAAGCATTGCTCCAGGTTTTCTTGAACTGAGCGCCCAGGATCACATTATGCACGCATCCTTTGCGATCTGGTTCTTACTGGATGCCTTTATCTTGAAAAGAAAACACCGGATTCAGGGCTAGAGAATTCTTCTCTAGTCCCTTCCCACAATAAGAGAGCTATGAGATGGATGAAGAAAACCCTCGAGGTAATCCATGACTCAACTCACACACATTCCGGGGAAGGACGCTCCCCTCGAAGAAACCATTTCAAAACTTAAAAAACGTCTCCTCGACTGGGGCTTTGATGTTGAAGAAGCCTCCTGGCTCAATCCCGTTCCTCATGTCTGGTCCGTTCATATCAGAGACCGCTACTGTCCCTACCTCTTCACCAATGGAAAAGGGGTTACCAAGGATGCAGCTCTTGCCAGTGCTTTGGGGGAATTCTTTGAGCGGCTCAACTGCAATTATTTTTTCGCCGACTTCTATCTCGGTCAGAAGATCGCAGACTCTGAATTCGTTCATTACCCACAGGAAAAATGGTTTTCCCTGGAAAGTGATCTCCGTGCAGATCTAATGAATGAAGAACTCTGGAATTTTTATGATCCAGAACGGTCTCTTTCAGCTGAGCAGCTCGTGGACACCAATTCAGGCAATCTTGAGCGGGGTATCTGCGCTCTTCCTTATACTCAGGTAAAAGACGGGAAGACTTATTTCATCCCTATGAATATCATTGGTAACTTATACGTCTCCAATGGCATGTCGGCCGGAAACACGGCCACTGAGGCCCGGGTCCAGGCCCTCTCGGAGATCTTTGAGCGCTCCATTAAAAATAAGATTCTTGCTGAGGGAATCTCTCTGCCGACAATTCCAAAGGAAGTTCTCGAGCGCTATCCAAAGGTTATGGAAGCCATCAAAGAACTTGAGTCCCACGGCTATCCTATCATCTGTAAAGACGCCTCTCTTGGAGGTAAGTATCCGGTCATCAACGTGACCCTGCTTAATCCGGAAGAAGGCACGGCCTTCGCTTCCTTCGGGGCGCATCCTAAGTTTCAGATAGCCCTTGAGAGAACCCTCACAGAACTTCTCCAGGGTCGAAAGCTTGATCAGCTCAACGTCTTCTCTCCGCCAAGTTTTGACCTCGAAGCAGTCTCAGATAATCTTAATCTTGAGGCCCACTTCATCGATTCCAACGGGCTCATTCACTGGAACTTTTTCAGTGAAAAAAATGATTTCGAATTCGCAGACTGGAATTTTGGAAAAGATAACACTCAAGATGAATTCGATGCCCTGATCAGTATTTTTCACGCGATGGAAAAGAACGTCTACATTATGGATTTCGAGCACCTTGGTGTCTATGGCTGCCGGATCCATGTCCCGGGGATGTCTGAGATCTACCTTCCTGAAGATCTGGCCTGGGATAATAACAACGCTGGAGTGGACGTTCGTCAGGAGATTCTTGGTGTTCATGAACTTACTCAGAATGAACTTTTAAGTCTGCATGAGCGCCTCGAGGAAAAAGGCTTTGATGACATGCTACTGGTCTCCCATGCCATCGGGCTTATTCCCGACGCCGGATCATTGTGGGCCAATCTTCGAATGGGTGAATTCAAAGCGATGGTGGCCCTCGCGGCTAAAGACCATGAACTTTCCCGGGCCGGTGTTGAATGGTGCCTCCATTTTGCTCCTCTGGAAAAATCCCGCCGTCTTCTTTATCTCTGTCTAGCAACCCTCCTTGAAGTCGAAATGGATGATACCGTTAACGAAAACGACTACCTTCCGACAGTGACTCGTATGTACGGTAAAGATCTCGTAGAGAAGGCCCAGTCCTTAATCCGGGGTTCTCTAAAATTCGATGCCCTTACGGAGTCGGATGCCAATCTCTCTGGTTTTGAAATGCATGGGAAACTTCTTGAATCATACGAGAAGCTACAAAAAGCAAAGAGGTCATGGTGGGAGAAGAAAAACCAAAATTAATCTTCCCCGAGGGTGAAAACCATCGTTTTCTCTTTGCCGGTGAAGAACTCGTTTTAGGCCCCATTGGCCCTGAATCGAAAGGTTATCTTCGAGAGGGAATGAAACATCTCTCCTTAGAGTCTCTCCGAAACAGATTTTTTGCAGGCAAAAAAGAATTTAGCCCCGAGGAGCTGGAGAGCCTCACAAAGCTGGATGGCAAGGATCGCTTTGCCCTGGGAATCATTCGGGACCTCCGGGATGCTCATGGTATTGGGCTTATTCG
>CAZPFM010000383.1:0-3212 GCA_964585845.1 uncultured Bacteriovorax sp. | reverse complement strand
AGAATTGGCGGCAGAAGGGTTGAGCCCACTGTGTAGATGATGAGTGCTCCAAAATAGGTTTGCTGAAGAGAGAACTTATCTTTCAGAATTCCTGCCAAAACAAGACCAAAAACGAGATTCGGGAGAAGGGAGGCAGCCACGGGGAAGCTCAGCTCGTTATTTTCTTTCAGGGAGAGCCGACGGTGAAAGAGGATCATGTAGACCCGGATGGGGATGAAAACAATGAGAAGCACGCCTCCCAGAACCAGAGCACTTGTGCTGATGTCATCCGGACTGATCACGGCCCCGGCGTGGAAGAAGTAAAAAGGGGTAAAAAAATTAGTAAAGAACTTCAACGAATTGAGCATCTCTTTATTAGAAAATTCCGGCTGGATGAGTTCAAAGCGACGGGCGATGATCCCCACAATGAAGGCCCCCATGAGATAATAAGCTCCGAGAGACTTAGTAACGATCCCTGCGACGAGGGCCGTAATGAGGAGGAATCCAAATTCCGATTGAGGGGCAAGAGGCACCACTCTTTTTAAGAAAAATACAAAGACCACTGGCAGAAGCATGATCAGAGCACCCATGGCCAGAAGGGAGAGAGCAAGCTCGGTGATGCTGGAAGACTTAATTAGGGCAAACATGAGAATCAGGGCAAGGACTTCGGCAGCGATGGCCTTGGACCGAATCCAGTGTTTAATTTGTGAGCCTAGTTTAGAGAGCTCCAGAGAGTCGAGGATAAATCCTGTCGACGGCGTCAGGACGGCAAGTGCAAAGAGGGTCGCGGATCGCAGATCAAGACCAAAGGATTTCTGGATAGCATAGCTGGAGAGAACCAGGACGACTGAGAGGACAACCAGGTGCTGGATCAGGACCTTTTTATCCCGCCTGAGTTGAAAGGTATCCACTTCAAGTCCTGCAAAGAGAAAGAGGGAAACAATCCCTAAAGTGGAGAGGATGGAAACCACGCTATCGTCATATGGAATGATGGCATAGAAACTGAAAATAAATCCCATGGCAAAGTTAGTCAGTGCATAGGGGACACCAAAACCAATCAGGAATCTTGGAAATACGAAGAGCGCGAAAATCAGCGCGACGTATTTAATTTCGGTAGAGAATTCGATTGAGGCCAAAAGTTCTGACATGAATATATTCTATGCGAGTCGGAATAGAAGGTAAAAATAAGAATAGCGTCGGGGTGCCCCCATGGCTTAATATTTCTTAAACGGAGGACTCTTGGAAGATCTCTACCTCGCCAGTACCTGGCGAAGACTCAGCGCCTTTGCCCTGGACCTCCTCTTTGGAGCGGGGGTGGCATTCATTGTTTATTTTTCCTTAAAGGAACTGACCTCCCAGGACCTGTGGTGGATTGGCCTTCTTATGTTTTATGGCTATTTTGTCCTGAGCTACCGCTTTCTTTCCCGCACCCCGGGAAAGTGGATCATGGGTCTCTATGTCGTGGGCTATGATGGAAGAAGACGACTGAGTTGGACTCGATGTTTCATTCGAGGCTTTGTGCAGATTCTTTCACCCTTTCTCTCCCTTATACCCCAGATTCTTGCTCTCTTTCGTGAAGATCGAAAGCAACTGGCCGATCTTCTGGCCGGTACCCAGGTGATGCAAAAAACTCCCCGCATGAGACCAGCGCGGATCAGAAAAAAGCTCGCCCTCGGCTGGATTGTTATTTTTATGACTCTTACTCTTTTTATCTTAATAAGGTATTTCTCCTATGCTCAATGAACTTGAATCCCTTCTTATCGGACACTGGCTTTCAGATCTGGCGAACTTTTCGGCCTTCTTTTATCACCGGCTCCCTGGCATCAGCTGGATTGGTTTCTATCTGGATGATGGAGAGTCTCTGAAGCTCGGTCCCTTTCAGGGAAAGATAGCCTGCACTGACATCGCCTATACCCGTGGGGTCTGTGGGAGCTCCTTTAGTCAGAGAAAAAGTCTCATCGTAAATGATGTCCACGAGTTCCCGGGCCATATTGCTTGCGATCCCGATAGCCGCTCGGAGATTGTGGTCCCTATAGAAATTCAGGGAGATTACATCGGCGTTCTTGATGTAGATTCAACTCAGAAAGGAAGATTCTCTCAGAGTGATCTTGAACTCTTTGAGAATGCCCTCGGGATTCTTTTAAAAAAGAATCCTGATTTAAAAGAGTTAAAGCAAAAACTTTGATTACTTCATCAATTGAAGAAGGGCTTCCATCGTAAATGGCTTTGGGAGCAGGTGGCAGTTTTTATGATCAGAAATTTCTGCCTTTAAAACTTTTCTGGCAGACATGAGGATGAAGGGGATGTCCTGAAATCTCTTTCTTCTTTTTAATTCCAGGCAAAGATCAATTCCTGTTTGAGTAGCGAAGAAATGATCACTCAGAATAAAATCGATTTTTCCAATCGAATCTATGGCACCAAGAAAAGTGATTGAACTTGCAAAGTTCACCACCTCGAATCCTTCTATTACAAGAATGTCATGGATCACATCAGAGATGTCGGGGTCATTTTCAATGACGCAGACCCTCTTCTTAATCATTTGAAAAACTCAGAAATGTCGACTTTAAAGGCACTGGCAAGTTTGCACAGGGTGGGGATGGTGGGAACGTGTTTACCACTCTCAAGCCTTTGATACCAACGGGCACCGAAACCAAACTCATTCATATCAATCTGCGTTAGTTTCTGGCTTTTACGAGTGGCCTTGATATTCCTGGCCATGCGCCTGATTACTTTTGCTACGTCTTCTGGGGTCTCACATTTCATCGTTTCTTAACACGACCGATGTCAGTCGTGTCCTGCGTCAATTATTACTTAATGTGAATTTACTGAGGCTAACTTTTCTTGTCGAATTAAAAAATTAGGAAAAGTTTAAAAGAAGGCTTTTTCTGTTTCAGATTTTACTAACAAGCTGCGAGATTGAAACCGGAGGCCAGAATAACTCTGACAGAGAGCTCTATGGAGGTTTGAAGATCCTGGTCAGTGAACTCATCTCGCTTCTCGGAGCGAAGAAGAGTCAGGGTACCCACTAATTTCTCACTGAAGAAGAGAGGAATAATGATGAGAGATGAGGCTTCCAGAATTTTCAGCACTCCCTTCCTATCATCTTTTTTTCGTACCAGGCAGGGAACATTATTCGGGCAGAGTTCGTCGACGATTTGTTTGATGGCCTTGGTATTTTCGTAGAAGTTCCTGAAGAGCTCTTCTTTGTGTTTAGCGTGGACCACCAGAGAATT
>CAZPFM010000382.1:0-3217 GCA_964585845.1 uncultured Bacteriovorax sp. | reverse complement strand
TTGATTCGGCCAAGGGGGTTGAGGCCCAGACCATCAAGCTCATGGAGGTCTGCCGCCTGCGGGATACGCCGATAGTAACTTTTATGAATAAGTGCGACCGAGACGCCATGGATCCCTTCGAACTTATCGACAACGTGGAATCCATCTTAAAAATCCAGTGCGTGCCGATGACCTGGCCCATCGGATCCGGTGTGGACTTTAAAGGTGTCTATGATCGACGAACAAAAAAGATCATGGGTTATAAGGATGCAAAAGATCCTTTTTCGCCGGTCCTTGTGGATGCTCAGGACCTCGACGCTCCTCATGTAAAAGCTTTCATCGGAGAGGCCCTCCTGGAAAAACTCAAAGAGGATCTCGAGATGGTGGACACTCTCATCTCTCCCCTCAATAAAGAAGAATACCTTTCAGGCATTCAGAGCCCTGTCTTCTTCGGTTCGGCCCTCCATAACTTCGGTGTCAAAGAACTTCTCGATCAGATCACAGAGATTGCACCCACACCGAAGCCCAGGGAAGCAGTCCTTGCGCCGTTTGATTCTTCAGCGGAAAAAGTCACCATTGCGCCGAATGATCCTGAGTTCACTGGATTTATCTTTAAGATCCAGGCAAATATGGATCCCAAGCACCGGGATCGAATTTCCTTCTTGCGAGTCTGTTCCGGAAAATTCATCCGCAATGATAAGATCTTTCATGTGCGTACTGGAAAAGAAATCAGAATCGCGACCCCTCTTATCTTCCAGGCCCGGGACAGGGATATCGTGGAAGAGGCTTTCCCTGGGGACATCATCGGTCTCTACGACACCGGTAAATATCAGATCGGTGACACCTTCACTCTCGGTAAAAAGCAAATCCGTTATACGGGCATTCCGAGTTTTTCTCCTGAGCTCTTCATGCGCGTGACGGCCAAGGATCCTCTTAAAGCGAAGCACCTTGAAAAAGGCCTGGGCCAGCTCTCCGAAGAAGGAGCGACACAACTCTTTATCCGTCGCCAGACAAACGAGAAGATGCTCGGTGCAGTTGGTGCCCTACAGTTTGAGGTAGTCAAATACAGACTTGAAGACGAGTATTCTGTTCCTGCTACCTATGAGCCTGTTGCCTGGGCGGGGGTTCGCTGGCTTAAGTTTCCGGATAAGAAAACAGAGGAGAAGTTCATTCAAGACTACTCATCAGTCATCATGGAAGATAAGGATGGACGGGTTTGTTTTGCTGTTCGAACGGAGTGGGATCTGAAACTGGCCCAGGAGAAGAATCCTGAGGTTCATTTTTACAAGAATTCAGACTACGTCGAATAATTATTTTGGGATTTTAAAACAGATCAGTGTTCCCTTGCCGGGTTCACTTTCCACGCTGATATCCCCACCATGGGCATCGATGATCCCTTTTACAATGGACAGACCAAGACCAACACCGTCTCGTTTTTCCATATGCCCTTGCCAGTAACGGTCAAAGATATGGGGCAGAAATTCCGGCTCAATTCCTTTGCCGGTATCCTCAACACAGAAAACAGATTTCTGGGCTTCATCACTAAGAGAAATAGAAACGCTGCCCTTTTCCCCGGTAAACTTCAAAGAGTTTGAAATGAGATTCAAGAGGACCTGATGGATCCGCTCCCGGTCTCCCATGAGAGAGACATCCTGTGCCACATTAAGTTTTAGGGTAATAGATTTTTGCTCTGCCAGCTCTTCAAAGTGAGACACTGTCTCCTTCAAAAGATCGGTAGCAGAGAAAGCATTCTTATTAATATTGAATTTCCCGCCCTCCATACTGGAGACATCGAGAAGATCTTGGATCAAGCGGTTCATCCGGGTGCAGGAATTGGCCACCCTGTCGAGCTTGGACTCTAGATCAGGTATTTCCCCTTTCTCCTGATAAACTTTTTTCAAAAGTCTTACCTGCAGCATGATCGCTGAAAGGGGATTTCTGAGATCGTGGGAAACAATGGCCATCATTTCATCTCGGGCGCGGGTGGCAAGCTGCGCTTCCCCTTCTGCGGCCCGGATTCTTAAAAGACTTCGAACCGTGGCCACCAGAACGGCCCCTTCGATGGGTTGAGCAAGATAGCCATCTGCCCCACTCTCTAGTCCCTCAACCTTGTTATCACTGGAAGTGAACATGGCAGAGGTTTGGAGGACGGGAATATGGGTGGTGCGAGGATTGGACTTAATCTTACGGCATACCTCAAAGCCATTGGTATCCGGTAGCCGGATATCAAGGACAATCAGGTCTGGCTGGCTGTCAGCGAGCTTAAGACCCTTCTCCCCGCACTCAGCTTCTATGACTCCATAGCCGGCGTTTTCAAGAATGTGCCGAACTGCATAGCGGTTGGCGTCTGAATCATCAATATGAAGAATTTTGGCTTTCTGCTTCATTTTTTATCATCTATCCCAAAGAGGTGAACCACAATTTGTCTGATCTTCGCAAAACTTTCTGAGTCTTTCACTAAGATTCCTTGAGTCACCTGGTTAAAGTATTCGATCTCTTCCGGCTCAAGCAATTTAGAGGTGTGTAAAACGACCGGAATGGATCGCGTGGCAGGCTTCTCAAGTGCTTTTTGAATAACTTCCATCCCATTCATCTTCGGCATATTAAGATCAAGGATCACAAGATCGGGCTGGAAAAAAAGCATACTTTCAAGCCCCGTGTCACCATCTTCGGCCTCACGGATCTCAAAGCCCAGGTCTTTAAGTGCACTTTTCATACCAAGACGGACAGCTTCCTCATCATCAATAATGAGAATTTTTCGTCGTGAGTTCTCACTCAAAGGGAGCTGCTTGAAGTTTTGAACCTGATAGTCTCCCACCTTAGGTCCTTTATAGAGGCGCGGTATCCGGAGGATGAAAGTAGAACCTCTTCCTTCACTCTGGGCCCAGAGTGTGCCTCCGAGAAGCCGGGCAAGCTTTCGCGAAAGGGGCAGTCCAAGTCCGGTGCCTTTGACCTTATCCTGGTGCTGTCCTTCAACCTGAAAAAACTCTTCAAAGATGAGTTCCAGATTCTCTTTGGCTATACCGATTCCCGTGTCAGTGACTTTAAATTCAATCTCATCTCCGAAGATTTCGTAATTGACCCTCACATATCCATCCTTAGTGTATTTCAGGGCATTGGATATGAGGTTTCTCAGAATCTGTAAGAGCTTACTTTCGTCGGTTTCAAGTTCCGTCACAGGTCCATCAATGATCATGAGTTCAACATTTTCACTGCCACCAATGGGCTTCATGAGGCC
>CAZPFM010000381.1:1085-3219 GCA_964585845.1 uncultured Bacteriovorax sp. | reverse complement strand
TGGTGAGACGTTGTTCTGCTACGTCAATGCGACTCGTGTGGACCCGTCAACCTACAGACTGGACACCGACGGCTTGACCTACTCTGAGCCGCTCGAAGTTGGCGACGTGCTCGTGTTCGTGAACTTCACCTGGCAGTGGTGGGCCGAGGCCGAACTCTACGATGTGAACCGATTCTACGACGTGGCCACTCGTTTCCACGTTGACGACTCTGACCGGGTCATTCCCATCCCCCAGACGCTACGAGATGGCGCAGAACTAGACACGTACGGCCTGTACCGCATCTATGCAACTTGGGGTGGCCAAGGCGACCGCAATGAATCCTACTTCACTCGCGCCATCCGACCCACTGACGGGTTGCAGTACCTCCCGAGCACAGGCGTCATCAACTGGGCCGATGCTGGTTGGGACTTTCCACCCGTAGGGACCAGTCACTTCATGTTTGGGGGCTTTACTTTCATTACGGGTTCAGGCCCACCGGAAGAGCGTACTCCTCCATACACTCTCCACATGTTGCGGATTCGTAAGCTCAACATGAATGGTGGCAAGAAGATTAAGCCATCCAACCTTATTGTGCAGGGCTACGATTTTGACGCGCCCTACGCCATCACGCAAGCAGGGGCAGCAGCGACCACCAACTTTGCCTCCTACCTGCTCTTCGATGGCGACAACTGGACAGACCCCAATGCAGTCAACCCAGCAGCGCAAATTGCAACACCCGCTCTGCGCTTCCCTACGCCCCTAGAACCCGCCTCAAATGCCGAAGGCAACTACATAGTCCTTGACCGTGGCGCACGCCGTGGTGCCCCTCTGGGTGACCTCGTACGCTTCATTAACAGGGAGCCTCGTTGGGTCGGCTCAAGCAGTACGAACGTTTTGAGCAAGTACCGCCTAGGTGCAGCTGTCCCGGCATACGGCCTGGGCAAGTTTGCCGACTACGGTGCAGGCTTGTTCCCATCGACGGGTGCCATCTTCAATGGGCGACTTGTGCTTGGTGGTGTCGTATCCAACCCGATGCGGCTGCTCCTAAGCTCTACCACAGACAGCGAGTTCCCAGGCGACACCTACCAGGGCTTTACCATCGACCCGTTCCAGCCCGAAGCGACCTCAGCCTTTGACCTCAACTTAGCTGGCTCCACCTCGGAGATTATTGAAGCGCTGACGGAGTATCAAGGTTCGGTCTTTGCGGCAACCTCCGAGACGCTTTACCGAGTCTTTACTCGCACCGTTCTGACGGCGCAGCAAACCCTGGTGCAGATGTCGGGTAAAGTCGGTGCGCTCAACAACGCAGCTTTTGACATCGGTGCCGGGACGCTCTACTTCCTGAGCCGCCAGGGCGTCTATGCCGTGGTGCCTACAGATGGACTCGATGACGCCTACACTGTCAACGATTTGTCACTCAAGATTCGCAACTTGATTGACCAAAATGAGAACCGATGCAGCCGACGCTTCAGCAACATCGCTTACGATGGCAATACCAAACGCCTCTTTGTGAACGTGTACCGGGGTGAGAACTCAAATTGTGCCACCGGGCGTACCTTCATGTACGTGCTGCATACAGAGCGTATGGCCTGGACCCAGTACGATGTGCATGAGAACTTCAGAGTGGTCGCTATGACCAACTATCGCGACACCAACGGGGGCCGCAGGTTTGCCATCGGTACGCTTTCGCCTGACAACACGACCATGCGCTTGCTCCGCACTGAGTGGCCCTACCCTCTCGACTTTGTGCAAACCAGCGTCAACGAAGCCACGGCCACCACGCTGAGCTTTCCCATCGACTCACAGACGGTGCTGCCCAACGTGCAGCGCTACGTTCATGCCGTCAACACGACCGGGTTCAACGATGTCGAAGACCTCATTGTGACTGTCGATGGCCAGCGCCTAGACTTCGGGACTGAGTGGACGAAGCAAGGAGACCAAACCATCTACCTACGTGCGACCCCACGGGATGCGGGTGCGTTGGTCATTTCGCCCCGTGTGCCTGGTGAAAAAGAGACGCTGCTGGAGGTGTACCGCAACCTGGCCCCCATCGAACAAGGTGCCGGGTGGTCGCTGGATGGCACGACTATCACCTTTGACGACTCGGGTGAAGACATCAACTACATGTATGGCTACGTCCTCATCTCGTCATTT
>CAZPFM010000381.1:0-1075 GCA_964585845.1 uncultured Bacteriovorax sp. | reverse complement strand
CTCGTGGAACCTGCTGGCAAACTACAAGCGGGCAATCAAATGGTCAGGCCTGTTTAGCAACGCACCGAACCAGATTAGAATCGGTCGTGAAGTCGTCGGTACCATGCCTAGCGTCGATGCGCAGCAAGTCATCGGAAACCCTGTGGTGGAGGTCGATACGAACATCGCCATCATCTACAACAATGAGCGGGAAGGCGTCAGCACCTACGACTTGTTTCGCCTGGGGGAACTCATCTACGACATCTCGTTATTTGACACCTATGGCGGTCCCTACACTGAGGACGAGTACGTGCAGATTGTCGAGCCGCTGCAAGGTACGGGCTACAGCATCCAAGTGGCGCTGTGGGGCTACGACCGCAATACGTGGGAGTTCGCTGGCTACCAGTTAGTAGCTCAGGCAAAGGGCAAACGCTATTCAAGTAACACGAGGTAAAGCAAAATGGCAATCCTCCCCGCCGTCGGGGCCGTAGCTGGGGCAGTCGGAACGGTGGCGCAAATGGGCGCTGCCGGGAAGTCTGCCAAAAACCAGCGGGCAGCACTTGACGAACAGAATCGACAACTGACGGAGCAGCACAAACTGCTTCTAATCCAACGTGAGAACCAACGCCAGGTGGGCGCAGCAGAGGCGTCTAGGGCACGCCAGATGGAGTCCCTTGCCTCCAGTGCCAACTTATTCAACATCGCCTTGCAGGAGCAGGGGGCTACGTCTCAGCGACTCAGTGAAGAGCTTGACCTTCGGGCGCAGCAATTCCAAGTGGAGCAGCAACAAGTTGCGACTCTCAGCGAGATGTACGGCAACGAGATGCAGACGTTCAATCAGCTCTTTAGCACCGCCCAGGAAGCCCAGGAAGCCCAAGGGGAGATTCGCAAGGTACAAGGAGAGGTCGAAGCACAGGCTGCTGCTGCTGGTCAATCTGACACCGCCTCAAGCGACGCTTTGGCAGAGCGCATTGCGATTGATGCTGAGTCGTCCTTTAACATGGCGAACCAGCTCTTCAACATGATGAGTGCCCAATCGATGCAGAATATCGAAATGACTAAAGGCATGGCTGAGTTGCAGGCGCAGCTGGGCATG
>CAZPFM010000380.1:0-3236 GCA_964585845.1 uncultured Bacteriovorax sp. | reverse complement strand
ATGCACCGGCCTTACCAAAAAGTGGCCCCATAGGAAAAACATTCAGGTTGATCCCGGCCGCGACCCGGATGGGCACTTCAAACTTTTTAAAAATAGAATAAGTGAGAGCAACGTAGTCAGCATGAGACTGATGATTGGGCACCAGGATCACGTGGAATTTTTCTCTTAAGGTCTTGAGGTCCACATCTTTCGGAACCTCTAGGTTTACCCCATCGTAGAGCTTAGCGAAGGTGGAATCGATGAACTTTGTCGTCGATTTCACAACAGTGGGAGAAAAGTCACCGTTGATTTCTTTAAAGAGTTTTTTGATTTTCTTGGCGTCTTCCGGTTTTTCCGAAAGACGCTGAGAGAGTTTTGGGTATTTTAGTAAAACTTCAAACGCTGATTCTGAAGACATGCCATCCTAGAGGTTAAGTCCATGGGGTTTGGACTCCATCATACCAGAAGCGGTCATTTCCATGAAGCGGGCATTGGTATTAATGTCGGCGATATTGTTCGCGTTAAGATAGGTCATACCTGAGCGTATGCCTCCGCACAATTCAAAGACGATGTTCTCCACACTTCCCTTACAAGGAACCCACCGGGCCTCACCTTCTGCGGCCATTCCCTTAGGAAGCTCCCCTCGCCAGGACACCTGAGCATCCTTTGAGGCCATCCCGCGGTATCTCTTTCTTCCGCCTTCGATTTCACCCGGAGTTTCCACACATCCAGAGAGCATGGAACCAAGCATCACGGTCTGAGCGCCAGCAGCAAAGGCTTTAACGATATCTCCGGAAGTCTTGATCCCTCCATCGGCGATCACAGGGACATTGTGTTTTCTGGCTTCATCCACACACATGGCAACGGCCGTGAGCTGAGGAACACCACAGCCCGTGATGATACGAGTGGTGCACATGGAACCCGGACCGATCCCTACTTTCACTGAGTCGGCTCCGTGGTCAATGAGTCGCTTCACTCCATCCGGCATGGCGGTGTTACCCGCGATCACATCGATCTTCGGGTATTTCTTTTTCACATAATCCAGGACCTCAAGCATCATGACAGAGTCCCCGTGAGCGATGTCGATGGTGAATATATCCACACCGGCATCCGCAAGAAGATCAGCTCTTCGCATCCCTTCCTCTTTCACACCGATACTTGCCGCAACCGGAAGACCAAGTGGGCGGATTTTTTCCACCATGAGTTTTACTTCCTGGACCTGCTCTTCCGGAGTCATGAACCGGTGAAGGATTCCAAGTCCGCCGAGTTCGGCCATCTTGATGGCCATGGCCGATCCTGTGACCGTATCCATATTGGCCGAGATGATCGGCGTTTTAAGTGAGAAGTTTTTTGTGACCTTACTTTCAAGGTTCGGGGAGCGACGTGAGTTCATCTCCGAATGCCTCGGCATCAGTAGAACGTCATCGAAAGTTAGACCGCGTGAGCGCTCAAGAATATCATTTGCCGTGAAGATCAATCCCATAAAAGTCCCCGTCATTTGTAGTGGAAGAAGGCCCCATCATGCCAGAATCGATACTCTCTGAAAATATCAGAACCGCTGTCTAAAGCTTTGAAATATTTACCGTCACTGTGGAAAGTCCCCGGCAGATGGGATAAAGCTTGGAGAAACTAAAGGAAATTCATGAAACTTCTCTCTCTCATAGCTCTATTGATCCTTGCCTCTGGATGTAAGGTCAGTAAAAACTCCGTCAAAAAGAAATGCGTGATTCAAGAAGTCGAAAGGGATTTTTCTGAGTGCGAAAGATACCAGAACAATCAAACGGCAGCTAAAGAGACGGTTAAAGTTTCCATTGATTTCTCCATCGACCTTCAAGATGAACTCAACCAAATGGAGATCCTGGGCAACTACTATGACCAGAATTATTCCCAGGATGGAAGAGAGTGCCGAGTGGAAGTCTACATGGGCACTCGTTGGGATTTAAGAAAATCAGGCAACACCCTCACGGCAAGAGACGGGGGCAGGCTCATCACCTATACCCGCAAGGGTTCCCGGGACCAGGGCTACCTGGGTGGATGGTACCGGAAGAGCGTTTCGGGCGCTGGCTCAAGGGAGGAGTTTCTCACCCTTCATAATCAAAGTAGAGCCACCCTGACGGTGGAATGCCATTTCAATTAAGTTTTTTTTTCTGACAAAAAGCCTCCGAAATGAAGGCTTCTTTTTTGCAATGAATCTGGCAGGAGGTGTCTCATGCGACCTACGCTGCCACTCAAAGATCTCGCTATTGATCTCGTTCTCATCCTGGGAACCGTTGGAGCGACCTTTGTCTTCGGGGTCTTTGCTCTACCCCATGTTCACCTGGTGCCTTAATGTCACTCGTGCTTAGAATGGAAGTTCTCAATGGCACCGGCCATGAGGAAGGAATGGGCCCGGATTTTCCGAAGGGCCACCACCATATCTGAGTACGTAAGTGCGGTGATGGGCTGGTAGGATCCTTTTGAAATCCGATCCAGGTGCTTTTCCCGCATACTATCGGCCCAGAGCTGAAGCTCATGGGATTTGGCTTCCACCTTATTCATATCCAATCCATGCCCACTGTCGAGTCCTTCGCCCACCAGAGCAAAGAAAGAGGCCACTTCATCTAAGAAAGTGAAAAACTCAGTCCGGCTCTCACCACTCAGAGAATCTCCACGCTTAAAGCGCTCCCGGTAATTGGCGAGGCGTTCGATGTAGTCGGCCACACTTTCAAGTTCATCAGTGATCTTAATTAAGGCCTGAACCTGCTCGGACTGATGATGGCTCATACTCTTTTCCATCACGTAACAAAGAAAGACTGTGACTTCTTTATGGATATTATCCGTGATGCGTTCGTAGTCGATGATCTTAGCGAGCTTCTTCGGATCGTATTCATCATCTATCCAGAATTCACGGTTGAGTCGGTACATGCGATCCACGATATCCTTCATCTTCCGAAGCTCAGACTCGGCCTGGGCAAGAGAGGCAGCTGGAAGCATATTGGAAGGGTCTCCCAGGACCACAAGATGAGGAACTTCTTTCTGCTCTTTATCTGGAGTGATGCGGATAACGAATTTTGCCAGGGTGTTCACAAAAGGCAGGAAAATCAGTGTGGCCGTCACGTTAAAGAGAGTGTGGCCCAGGGCAATGTGCTGGGAAATATACGGAATACTTCCGTCTTCAGCGACGTAGCGGGGATCAAGGGGAATGAGAGAATCGATGAGATCAAAGTATGGGCGGAGGAAAAAGAGCATGACCACAACCCCAAAGAGGTTGAAGGAGG
>CAZPFM010000379.1:0-3243 GCA_964585845.1 uncultured Bacteriovorax sp. | reverse complement strand
CGCCAGATTCTTAAAAAAGAAGTCGGAGACTCCAAGGTCTCTGAGCTTTTAGAAAAGCTTCGGACTCAAGGTCAGTTGACCCAGGAAGCCTTTGATAAAAGTGAGCAAGCCCTTAAGTCTGTCCAGAGTCGACTCAAAGATCTGCAGGGTCGGATTTTCTCCTATGATGAGCAGATGAAGGCGGCAGAGACAATGTTCACCGCTCAGATCTCCAAAGTCCGGGAAGAAAGTCGCCATGATAAAGCTTTTGCTGAAGACGAGCGGGACTTCTTTTCTAAGCTCACTCAGACCAGTCTCTCTCTTTCTGACGTTTCAGAAATCTTTTCTCCTGTGGCCGACAGACTCCTGGAGATCGAGGCCCGGCTCAAAGATGATTCCAATGAGTCCCGCTCCCGGATTTCAAGCCTGGAAACCCTGAAGTCTGAAATGGAAAAGAGACTTGATCGCATCAAGCTTCTTCAGCTTAAACATAAAGATTTAAACGATCGCCTCCAGCGCTTAAAGCGCCTCTCCGAAGTTTTAGGAAGGGATGAACTTCGCTCCTTTGTTCTATCGATGGTAGAAGAAAATCTCATCCATCAGACCAACGTGGAGCTCGGACGCCTTTGTCAGGGACGCTATGAAATTGTCCATCAAAACCGAGGCAAGGGTCTTACTCCGGAGTTCTACATCCTTGATAAATTCCGTGAAGGGCAGCGGCGCAAAGTCTCAACCCTTTCCGGTGGGGAGACATTTATGGTTTCCCTTGCTATGGCACTGGGACTAGCGGAAATGACCCGCGGGCAAGCCGAGATAGACTCTCTTTTCATTGACGAGGGCTTCGGAACTCTCGATGAAGAATCCCTGGAAGATGTAATGGAAATGCTCAATCAGAACCAGACCCGGGGACTACTTGTAGGAGTCATCTCCCACGTGAAGGCACTCACAAGGTCCATGCCGGTGAATCTCAATTTAAGTAAAAAATCTGATGGAACTTCGACGATAGGGATCCGGATTAATTGATCCGGATAAAAATCTGAGTCCAGTAAATCGTCCCTCGGTTCTCGTAGATCCCTAGACCCGTGTGGGTATAGCGATCATCTTCAATGGCCTCTCGGTGCTCCGGTGAATTCATCCACGCCTCAAAGGCTTCTTCCGGAGACTCCTGTCCCATGGCCACGTTTTCCCCACAGAGACTTCCTTTATCAATACCGAGAGTCTGAAGAATACTTCGGCAGCGAAGGGTTGAGCCCATATGCCCAAAAGGAAAATAGCGCTTAGACATCCGGATGGAGTGGTTCTGGGCCGTGAGTTCCACTACGTCAGAATACTTAAGTCTTCCTAACCCCATCTTCTCCCGGTGATCATTCACAAGACCTAAAAGTTCTAATGTCTCGGTGATCTCACCTTTTTCCTCACCTGGATCTTTCACATCCTGAGTAGAGGCGTCGCTCGGGGCCCGGTCCACGTAAACATGCCTTTCCATGCGAGGGGAAGAGGTTTTACGGTTTTCTTTTCTATCGCCGCAACCACTGAGGATAAAAGGAAATAAGAAGCCTAGGAGGAAGATTTTCATGGCAATTGTTAAACACCCTAGGCCCATCCCCTGTCAAAGACCCCTGTAAAAAGGGAATATGTCGTGGACTTAAGGTGACGAAACTGGCCTTTCTCTGCTAAAAAATCATAGGAGATAAAACCATGAAATCATTCCTTTTCGGTATCCTCATCGCTTCCTCAGCTCTGGCCCACGGGGACCTGGACTGGAACTCTGATTATCAAGCCTTCCTCTCCTTCCGTTTTGACTCTGTCATTCAAACCAATAAAATAAATGACTCCCGCCTTGGAGCTTCCGAAGTGGATATGGATTTTTTCAAAGAAAAACTTCTTATCCTAACCGGAGAGACGGCCTTTAAGGGAGAATTCATCACAGAGAGAAAGTCCAATCAGAAACTCGATCTCGCTCGGTCATTCCTGAAAGAAGAATACGAGAAACTTGGTTTCACTGTTTCTCTTCATCCATTCGGCTCTGGAACAAATATCATCGCTGAGAAAATGGGGACCTTGAATCCAGAAAAAGTTCTGATCCTCTCCTCCCACATTGATTCTGTTGGAAACAAAGGGGCCAATGATGATGGCTCCGGAACTATCGGACTCCTTGCTGTGGCAAAGAATCTTGCTAAAAAGAATCTTCCTATCACCATTCGGATCCTGGGCTTTGACAGAGAAGAAGTCGGACTTAAGGGTTCAGATGCCTACGTGGCCACCATCACTGATAAAAAAAATATCATTGGAAACATTAACTTTGAGATGATGGGCCATAATGGAAGAAAAGACGGCGCATTCCATGTGATTGACTGCAACTCCAGCATCTTCGGTGGAAATAGGCCCATCGAGAACTCCCTCTTTCTTTCCGAAGCGATGCGGGCCTCCATCGCAAAAAAGAATCTTGATCTCACCATCACCAAGGCCTGCACCGATCGCTCTGATCATGCCTCTTTCTGGCGCCATAAGATTCCTGCCATCGTGATCTCTGAAAACTTCTTCGGTGGTGATGGAGACCCGTGCTACCACGCTCGCTGTGATGTGGTGGATGAGCGTCTGGACTATGAGTACATGGGAAAGATCCTTACGGCCCTCCAGGCCTCAATCATCGATATTTCAGCTAGATAAGTTAAGCCTTCCGGGACATACTAAAGCTTTTCAATCGACTATCCG
Organism: uncultured Bacteriovorax sp.; assembly: GCA_964585845.1. Classification (GTDB taxonomy): domain Bacteria; phylum Bdellovibrionota; class Bacteriovoracia; order Bacteriovoracales; family Bacteriovoracaceae; genus Peredibacter. The sequence continues at coordinate 549 of CAZPFM010000379.1, read as the reverse complement.
ATAGGTTCAACAGATCTAACAAGGATATAGAATGAAAACTTTTATTATACTTTTGAGCTTCTTCTCCCTTTCGTCTGTTTACGCAAAATGTCCTGCGGATATAAGTGGCAGTGGCAGACTCTGGCCTTCACCAGTGAAGGAAGTCATCCTCCACAATAATGGATGCCGAGTTATCCCGACTCGCGGCCAGACAGATGCAGATCCCTTCTGCCCCCTCGATGACTCCGGTGTGATCTCTCGTGGAATCGAAGTCGGCTCAAGAAAGGGTGTTTGTAACTATAAGGTGGGGGATTCCATTTCAGGGAATCTCGTCAACGTTGACGATGAGCTCATGATGGAGAGGCATTGGCAGCTTCTCAAAAAACAAAAAGAAAAAGAAGACCTGGGAGACGAAAAGACAGATCTCAAGGTGAATAACTCAAGCATCCGCCACTTGGATAAGGGTGATGAGTCTAGGCCAAAATCCACTACTAACAAGAGCAGCGGCGCTACGAAGAAATAAAAAAAAAGCCCTCGAAAGAGGGCTTTTTTTTTGCTTAAAATTCTGCG
>CAZPFM010000378.1:0-3244 GCA_964585845.1 uncultured Bacteriovorax sp. | reverse complement strand
AAAGATCGCTTCACGGCTTCCGCCGAATATCGAACTCGATGACATGATCTCCTGTGGAGTCATTGGTCTTATGGACGCTATCGAGAAGTTCGATCCGACCCGTGATAATAAATTTAAAACCTATGCCGAGTTCCGTATCCGTGGGGCCATCCTTGATGAACTCCGCTCACAGGACTGGGTTCCGCGCTCTGTTCGTGAAAAGGCAAAGATCGTTGAGAAGGCCTACGCCAAGCTCGAAAAAGATCTTGGTCGCCCGGCCACCGACGAAGAAATGTGCGAAGAGCTTGCTTGCTCAATGGAAGAATTCCACGAGCTCATCAATAAGTCTAAATCCGTCTCTCTTCTTAACATCGAAGATGCTACGGCAATGAGTAAGGGTGATAAGAAGCTCATGGTTTCTCTCATGGAGACTTCCCGTGGGGCCAATCCACAGACTGCGGTTGGTTACAAGCGCGCTCAGGAAATCATCAAAGACGGGATCAAGTCGCTTCCGGAAAAGCAGCGCCTCGTTCTCTCTCTTTACTACTTCGAAGACTTAAACCTTAAGGAAATCGGCCAGGTCCTCGACGTGACTGAATCCCGTGTCTCTCAGCTTCACACTCAGGCGATCCTGAAGCTAAAGGCGAAACTGCGCAATCAGTTCGAGTCCTATGAGGATCTTGCCAGCTAATTGCCCCTACGAAAAACATCTGAAGATAAAAGCCCGAGACTAAGTGCTCGGGCTTTTTTCTTTTTACAGAGCGTCTTTATTTAGCAGAAAATTAACTCGTGGAATTTATTATGAATTAATCCCGGTTGAGGTTTTCTATGGAATGGAAAAAATCCCTGAGTAAAGGCTTTCTAGGTCTGCACCTAATCTTTGTGCTCGCCATCGGCTCGAGTGTTTTCGCCGGCCTCTACGCCTTTAAGCTCGCAAGCTTCCAGTCCCATCAGGAAGAACTCAATGTTAAAATCAAAGACATCCTCAGCCGTTTAAAAACTCAGGATACTTTTGAAGTCATGGGGAGGTATCTCTCACGTGCTCAGGCAGATAAGGCACTTGAAACCCTGAATGCTTTTTCTAAAGACATCGCAAGCCTCGAAGAGATCCTTGAAGTTAAAGCAAGTGATGATCTCCGGGAGAATCTCCGCCGCTTCCAGAATCTTATCTCCCAGAATTCATCTCTTTCCCGGCCGGAGGACGCTCTCAAAGTCCTCGAACAAAAAGTCCAGTCTCTTCTGGGTGTAGCGAGATCCCAGAATTACTCCCGGGTAGAGAGCATCTCTGAGACGATGACAAAGCGTCTCTCGGGTCTTAATACAAAAAATGTCGCAGGCTCCTCTCAGGTGCGCTTTCTAAGTTCAGATCTTAAAACACTCTCAAAGATCGTGAAGAATTCCACACTCACAGACGGGGAGAAGGCTTCTCTTCAGAGTCGTTTTGAATCCATGGAGCAAGAGATCGAACTTCTGAGTTCCCTTAACGCTCAGGGAGCTAAGCTTCAGCCGGCCGTCACTAAGGCAGGTCTTGCGCTTTCTACCTGGATGCTTGAAATCGAGCAGAAGGGAAAAAATCTTGAGAGTATTGTCATCCGCAAGCAGAACAATCTTCTCATCATCATCTCTTCCATCTGTGCTTTCCTGGTTCTTGCATGGATGGGGATTGCTTACTTCTCCCGCTGGATCGGAGGAGAAATCTCTCAGAACATGGAAGAAGAAGTGAAGAAGATTGTGACTCTTGGAATCGGGCAGGATCAGCGCTTCATGCTGGAAAATTTCTCCGAGGAAGGTCGTCACGAAATCCTTCACGTCCTGGATGAACTTAATATCAAGCTCGGGCTAGGAAATATGCTTCATACGGGGCTCCCGTTTGCGGGTTGTCTCCTCGACGGCCAATTCAAGGTGACCTGGTTTAACCAGCTCTTTTTGGATCAGTTCCATCTCTCTGAAGAGGAAGTCCGGTCTGAAGCCTTTCATTGGGATTACCTGCGGGATTACCTTAACCTCAGCACTGATCCGGTTTATGAAGCTCTCGTCAATAAGATGTCCGGAATCTTTCCGGTAAAGATCAAGCAAGATGAGCTGAGTCCCTCCCAGCCTTTTGAAATGTATGTCACCCCGGTTTTCGCCAATCGCGCCGATCAGGTCATGGTGATTTTTTACCCATTGGTTTCGGCTCAGGAAGCCATCAGCGAGCAGGTCTCTTTAGCGACGGCATGCCTTGAGCGCTACGCCGAACTCTGGAATAACGAGACCCTCGACGAAGATGAACTCCGGTTCCTCGAAAAAGATTTTAAGATCAATAATATGAATTCCACTTTTAAATCTCTGAGTCTTCTGTACCAGAGAATTGAAACAGAAAAATCCGAATGCCTCTCAGTGATCCGTGATTTAGAAAAAGAAAACGATGATCTTAAAGGAGATATCGAGAGGATCATGGAACTTGAAGGGAAGAAAAAAGAAAATCTCATCAAGAAAGCAGTGGCTTCTAATGCTCTTAAGGAAGGATTCATCTCTTATCTAAAAAATGCTGAGACTCAGGGACAAATCCTCCGGACTGTTCTTCAGGAAAATGATGATCTCAAGACGACGATTCAGAAAAGCCGCAGTCAACAGGCCGAGGTTGTGAAAAGACATAACCTGAGTGCAGAAATCATGGCCCAGATGGAAACCCTTCGGCCTGAGCTTAAAAAACTTAAATTCGATCTTCTTGAAACCCGTGCCCGTATGCTTTCTCTTGGGTCACACTTTCTCCCTATCCTCGAGAGAGGGGATGAAAGTGAGCGCCGCCTGGCCTTGAAATTCTCCGAAGAACTTCGCCGGCTTGAGGCCACGATCCAGGGACTTGAGAAAAAACTCAACCAAAGTGATGTCTCCCAGTCCAAGCTACAGATGATCTATGAGTCCATGCCAAGTGAGCAGATTAGTTTTGAGTGGGAGAAAAATCAAAAGGATCATCTTCTGAAAGAAACTCTGAGTTCTTTAGCGAAGAGTTTCCAGGATGAAGAGCGAAAGATCATCTCTGATCTTCAGGTCCTGACGGAGAATTTAAAAGAGAACTTTCAGTTCTCCCGGGAAATCCTCGAGAGAGGGGAAAAAGACGATAGCCTTCACGAATGAGAAGTTTTTTCGGCGAGTATTCCGGAACTGATCAACTGACTTTGGAGAAATTTCTCCAGACACTCGCAAAGCTTCCTCCGGACACCATCCAGTCAGCTCTCCGAAAAGGAGCGGTAACAATACAAAGAGGTGGCCGTGGAAAGAT
>CAZPFM010000377.1:0-3246 GCA_964585845.1 uncultured Bacteriovorax sp. | reverse complement strand
GAACGCTGCAACCAAATGGGACGGACGCACTGACCGCACCCACTGGCAGCGAGTCTTCGACCAGCACATACTGGTCATGCACAATAGCAAATTTGATGTGCGGGTGCTGCGAGAGCATGGGTTTACCATCCGGCCTGGGCAGTACCTCGATACTCAAATCATGGCGTACGCCCTCAACCCCACTCACGAATCGTACGCGCTGAAGGAGGTCGCGAGACGTGAAGGCACCGCACTGAAGCTCGACTACCTGCCCTCGGGCGGGTGGGCCAACGCTGTGTGGGACGACCGCATGGAAGAGTACGCCGCTGCCGATGCTCAAGCGGAGTTCGAGCTTTATCACAAATTCCGCACCCAGCTGATTGAGGACCAGCAGGCGCTTCACCACTTCCTGACCATCGAGATGCCTTTTGTCGAAGTCATCCTGGAGATGGAAAGCACAGGATTCACGCTCGACTTACCCGCTTTGGCTGAGCTGCATGGCCAACTGACGGAAGAGACAACGCTGGCCCTGGCCAAAATGGTCAACACGGCAGGACTCGTACCGGGCGCAACGGTAGAGTATAAAACCCGCATCCCCATCGGCTCTGAGCCGGGCGGCATGACGGGTGTGAACGTGTTGGCGTCTCGACCATACTGCCGCCTGGAGGACAAGCCCCTGGGCCGCATGTTCAAAGGTGAGTGGCGTCTCGCAGACAAATTCGTAATGAGCGACAAAGACGTGGTGTATGACCACTGCAAAGTCTCGCCTTTTAACCCGAACAGTGGGCACCACATTGCGACCACCCTGGAGCGCTTATATGGTTGGGAACCTGCGGCGTTGACAAAGACGAAACAGCCCAAGACAGATGCCGAGAGCCTTGAGTACGTCGCTGACGAGATGCCGCTGGCGAAAATGCTGGTGGATTATGCAGAGGGCAACAAAGTTCTGACCAGCTTCATTGAGCCATTCACGCAGATGCACGAGGGCGGGATACTGCGGGCGAACTTCAACCAAACCGTCACCAAAACGGGGCGGCTGTCATCCTCCAATCCCAACCTACAGAACGTACCGACGCGCACCGAGCTGGGGCACAAAGTCCGTAAGCTGGTAGTCGCACCTCCGGGCTACAGCATCGTGGGTATCGACCTGTCCAACATCGAAGCTCGTGTCCTGGCTGCATACCTGGCGCTGAAGATGAACGACTTTGGCATGGCTGAGACGTTCAAACTCGGCGTTGACTTCCACCAGGCGAACGCTGACCGATGGGGCGTGTCTCGCAACGATGCCAAGACGCTGCTTTTTGCGACACTCTATGGGGCTGGCCCGCTCAGGGTTGGTAAAGGCGACAAGAAGCGTGGACTGGCGTTAATCAAAACGCTTGAAGCTAATGCGCCCGCTATGTTTGAGCTAAAGGAGAAGTCGTGGCGTGCGGCACAAGCCGGGGGCGGTGTCATCCACACGCTGTTTGGTCGTCGTCTCGTCTACGAGAACATCATCCCAGCGAAGGCTCTGCGCCACGCCAAGGCGCTTAAAGCTGAAGACCCTACCGAGTATCCCGAATCGCCCGACCGCATCGCACACGGCCTCACAGCGCGTGCTAAGCGCCAAGTGTTCAACGCTTTGCTGCAAGGCACCGCCGCCGACATCATGAAGCGACTCACCCTGGAGGCTATGCCCCTTATCCGTCGGGTGCATGGCTTTCTCGCCGCCCAGGTGCATGACGAGATTCTGGTCTACGTGCCTACCGTCTTCGCGCCTTGGCTCAAAGATGAGTTGACCAAATTATTCACACGAGACGACCTGCTCCCACACGTTCCCGTCACCGGGGATGCTAAGATTGGTACATCGTGGCTCGAAGTACACTAAACCTGGAGAACCTGTGCTATGATTAAAGACGTAGTGAATGCTTTCAACACGTTCGTCAACGACCTGGAGGTTGAGACGCCGTCGGGCTACATGCCTTTGCAGGGCTATGCTCACCACGATGGGCTGAGAGCGATGAAGACTTCTACAATAAGGAACTGAACATACAATGAGAGACGTACTTCCCCTTTACATGACTCGTGACTGGTTCTATGAGAACTACATACACAATGACAACCTGGTGATTATCGCAATCTTCACCGATGGGGCACTGGCCTACCCAGTCGCCTTTCCCAACGAAGCCTATGACATCACCTTCACCATCGATTAGTTATGCCAATCCCGTTGCCCATTCCAGCACCGCCCCCGGTATTCTTTCCCAACCCGACGCCCCCTAGTGTCGCCAACGGTTACGCCGTGGACTACTACCTACCGGGCACCGGGGTTTCACATACGCTAACGGTTGCGACATCTCGTGACTGTGCTACGTTGAGAAACATCCTCCTGGAATACCAAAGCACTGAACCGACTATGGTTGTATCATACTGCTATGTCAAACCCAATCCGGCACTCACTCTATGAGACAAAACTTCTCTCCGCTGCTCTTAGCTTTGCTCTTAACGTTACCCGCCCCCGCCTTAGCGATGTCGGGCCGGTTCACCTCTATTGGCGAGACGTTTCGCCGCCTGCCTATTTTGGGACTCGATTCCGAGAAGGATGGAGCCGAGGCCGTTACTGTCGAAATGTACGAACTCCCAGCTCCTCTGCCCGCCGAAGACAATTCGCCCGCAGTGTACGACGCATGGGAACAGACTGACCCGGTTGCTTCATTCATCTGGGCGCACACTGCTGACATCACCCTTGTCAAAGAGGCCGACATCTACCAGTACGGTGCTGACGTTCGCCGTGTGTTGGTGATGCGGAAACTCAGTGCCATTGGGTATCTTAATTCGAGCGGGGAAGTGGCCGACCTTGGTGGTCTCACTGACCGTGGCACCCACATCTTGCAGCACCTTCATCGCCCCGAGATTCAAGCACTGCTCTCTGTGATTCGCTATGCGGAGGGCACCCTGGGCGAGCGCGGCTACAACACCGGGTTCAACTACAACCCAATTCACGACTTGTCGCGACACCCCATGACCGTGTGGGGTGGGTCAAGCGCTTCTGGTGCATATCAATTCATGAACTACACCTGGCCCGGAGTCGCCTCTGCGGCTGGGTTGCGCGACTTCACTCCGCTAAGCCAAGACATCGCTGCACTATACCAAGTACAGCACAAGCATGGAATCAAGCTGGAGAACGTCAACAGTGACAATCTGGAACAAATCGTCCACAAGCTTGGTGCAGAATGGGCCTCGCTGCCGCAGCCCAACGGCATGTCAAAGTACACGTTCAAAGGGCGG
>CAZPFM010000376.1:0-3268 GCA_964585845.1 uncultured Bacteriovorax sp. | reverse complement strand
AATGTTTCCTATGGCCAGATCAAATGATCCCCGTCGCACGGCCGTGAGTGTAGAAACAAGTTCAGGAAGTGAAGTGGAAAGGGCAAGTAGAGTTGAGCCCACGAAAGTTTTCCCGAGGCCCGTTATTTCAGCAATCTCACCTGCGGCCCTGGCCAGAACGGGGGCGACAAAACCGAGGGTCATGGCACACAAAAGAAAAATTCCTATCGCTACTTTTAAAGAAAACCGCGGTGGTTCCTCTTCTACCATCTCTTTAAACCTTTTAAATCGGAATTTTTGATCAACGTAGACGAGGCGAATCCCTCCCCCATAGGCAAAGAGCATCACCCATAAAGGCAGACTAATTCCTAAGAACTCCCAGGTCATCTTTTCACGGATTATAATGCCTAAGACAACTATTCCTGTCAGAACAATACTCAGGCAAGCTGAGAGAGCGTGCTTGGCCGCTGTAGGGGTAAAAAAAGATGTCCTCCCTCGGTGAAGAAGGTCAGCGGTGGCGAGGATGAGAAGATTAAAGATACTGCTCCCCAAAAGATCCCCGACCGCCAGATCCGGCATCCCCGCTCTGACAGCACTGAGATCCACGAAGAGTTCTGGAAGTGAAGTGGCTCCGGCCAGAAGAACTCCGCCCACGACGAGCTTTCCAAGTTTAGTTCGAACGGCGATGGTTTCCGCACTGATAGTAAGGAATATTCCTGCGACGATCACAACGAAGGCAGAGAATAAAAAGACCAGAACAATGCTTCCCATGAGTGGATATTCTCACCGGATTATTCATATGGGTAGAAGCAAAGCCTCTTTGAGATAACGCGAGTTATGCTAAAATCCGGAACTCTTATGGATCTCAAAAAAGAAATCAGTGCTTGTGACCTCTGCCGCAATGAACTTCCCTTTGCTCCAAGGCCCATCCTTCAGTTTCACTCCGCTTCCGAGCTTCTTCTGGTGGGTCAGGCCCCTGGGCTTAGGGCCCACGAATCTGGAATCCCCTGGAATGATGCCAGTGGGATACGTTTGCGAGAATGGCTATGTGTAAGTGAAAAAGATTTCTACAATCCCAAGAAAATATCCATCGTTCCTATGGGGTTTTGTTATCCCGGAAAAAACAAAAGCGGGGATCTTCCTCCACGTAAAGAGTGTCAGATCCGATGGATGGACTCCATTCTCTCTGAGCTTAAACTGGTGAAAAAGATCATCCTTGTAGGCAATCATGCCACGACCTACTTTCTTGGCCCCGGAAAACTGGCTTCTCAGATCCGGGAGCACGCCAATAATGATTCACCCTTTGTCGTGCTCCCCCATCCCTCTCCACGGAACTTCATCTGGCTCAATCAGAATCCCTGGTTTGAGAAAGAAGCCCTGATGAGGATCAGGAATAAGCTTTATAGAAAGTAAAATGAATCGAATTAGTGACGAGGACCGTCGTCATCGGTTTTGATTTCGTTTTTAACTTCCTCTACACCAGGAAGATTTTTAACGATGCTCAGCATGGCGCGAACCTCTTTGAGACTTTCCGCTTCGCCTTCCAAAGTCACGTGGTGTCCACGGATGCGAACATCGATCCGGGAGACATCAATCTCAGGGCTTCGCTTTAAGGCTTCGATCACCTGAGTTGACGAAAGTGATGATACAGCAGAGTCAACTTCACGCTGAGGATTTTGATCTTCGAGATCCATGCGACCATAGAGATTATCGCTGCGTCCAATTTCTTTTGATTTTTCGATGAAGTTTTTCTGAAGCTTCATCTGCTCAGGATTGATCCAGGTCTCAGTTTTTTCATTTTCTTTGTTCATCGTGATCTCCTCGGCCCACAGTCTACGGCATTTGAGCTTAACTGGAGTTTAAGTTTTCCTTTTTTTTGGCCCCCGCATGGGAATAGCATGAAAAAAAGGGAGGAAGAAAATGACGATCAGGGCCGGAATATCAGGATGGACCTATGAAGGATGGAGAAAAAACTTTTATCCAGAAGGGCTTGCCCATAAAAAGGAGCTTGCCTTTGCGAGTCACTATCTTCCCTCCATTGAAATAAATGGGACTTTCTATCGGCTCCAAAGACCTTCCAGTTATAAGCACTGGTATGAAGAAACTCCGTCTCACTTTATCTTTAGTGTGAAGGCCAATCGCTATATCACCCATGTAAAAAAGCTCAATGATGTAGAGATCCCGATGGCAAACTTCTTCTCCTCAGGTGTCCTCGCTCTTAAAGAGAAGCTCGGGCCCCTCCTCTGGCAGTTTCCACCTTCCATGCCCTTTAACCCGGATAAGTTTAAAAGATTTTTGGAACTTTTGCCTCATGACTTTAAAGAGGCCCGCCTGCTTGCCAGGAAATCCGAACTCTCCAAAGAAAAAAGCTATGTGGGAAGTGAACAAAATTATCCTCTAAGGCATGCCGTAGAGATCCGCCATGAGAGCTTCTATGACCCTCTCTTTATCGAACTCATGAGGGAAAGGGGGGCCGCCATCGTCTTTGCGGACACGGCCGGGCGCTGGCCTTATCTCGAAGATGTGACGGCCGACTTTGTTTACCTTCGGCTCCATGGAGATGAGGAACTTTATGTAAGTGGATATGATGATGAGAGTTTAGATTTTTGGGCCAAAAGAGTCCGCAGCTGGCATGAAGGAAGAGAGCCAATAGATCGAATGACCCTTCTCACTGAACGAGGTCGGAAGAAAAAAAGTCGGGATGTCTTTATTTACTTTGATAACGATGTGAAGACGAGAGCGCCCTTTGATGCCAAGAGCCTTCTTCAGAAAGTGAGGAAGAAGACCTAGTGGTCTTCCTCCCCGAACTTAAATTACTGACGAGTTGAACGATCTTCACCAGCGCGTTTAGCTTCATCACTTCTTGGCGTATTTGTCTGAGCGGTATCACGCTGAGGCTGATTGCTGCCGAAATTCTTTTCAGAACCAGATCCTGTAGATGGATTCTCAATCGGGCGCTTTTGATCCTGGTTTACGTTCTTCTGATCTCTTTGTGTGTTTTCCATAACAACTCCTTAGTTGAGCTAACCCAGAATGGGTCAGCGGTTTAATCACTAAGATCTTCATCCTGGAAAAAATCATTGTCATGGGACAGTTCATCCCGTCTGCTTCACTTCTTTATTCTGATCTCGGAGTGAGGGGGTGTAGGAAAGCCAAAGACCGACGAGAGTTGGTGGAGAGTATCCTCGTCATCCTTTTTTTCATTCGAAGCAATGCAGTCTTTGGGAACAATGACATTATAGTCACGCATGTGGGCATCATTAGCGGTGAAGAGGACGCAGATATTTCC
>CAZPFM010000375.1:0-3283 GCA_964585845.1 uncultured Bacteriovorax sp. | reverse complement strand
GCAAAAGATCCCAGCATTCCTGAGCTGTATTTTCTATATTGACCTTGATTGATTCACGCTTTAAACGATTTGCAACAAGATCAACAAAATGTGACTCGTCATAGCGCTTGTCACTACTCACCACAGAGAGGAATTTAATATCCTGAGACATTTTAGAAGTAAGGGCAGCAAGAATGGAAGAATCAATACCGCCAGATAAAAAAAGACCTACGGGTACATCCGAGCGCATTCTAAGATTAACTGATGACTCCATCACTTCCAGGATTCGTTTGGAAGCTTCCGCTGGATCAGAGATTTCAGCGAGTGCGAGGCTAGGACGGTAATAGTACCTTATATTAAGTGACTTCATAGCTTCATTGAGGTTCATTTCTGCAAATGATCCTGCGGGCAACTTGAAAATCCCCGAGAAAAAGGTCTCTTCGGCTCGTGCGTCCAGAAAATGGGAAGAGAAGTAATCGCCCAGAACTTTACCATTAAGATTAAACTTCCGACCAGATGCCTCGAGGATGAACTTAATCTCAGAGGAAAAGTACATCTGATCATTCTGAAGAAAATAGTAAAACGGCTTTTCTCCGAAAGGATCTCGAGCGATAAGCATTTTATCTTTTGCGAGATCAAAGAATGCAAAGGCAAACATTCCGTTGAGTTTTACGAGGGCATTACTACCCCACCTCATCAAAGACTTCAAAAGAACTTCAGTATCAGAGGAAGTCTTAAACTTTTCTCCCAAAACCTCAAGTTCACTTCGTAATTCTTTGTAATTATAAATTTCTCCATTAAAAATAATTGCATAGCGCTGACTCTCGTCAATGAAAGGCTGATTAGCAGCTTCGGAAAGATCTATAATTGAAAGACGATGATGTAAAAGTTGGATGGAGCGACAGGTTGTTTTAAGCTCAGAAAGATGTGAGTGATCCGGCCCACGATGACTCATTAAATCTTTCAAATTGCTTGAGAAAACTAAAGGTGTCTTAGAAACCACCCCTCCTATACCACACATGTACTATCCTTTAAAATGTCATATATTAGATTTAATTCCTGCTGAGCGGTCTCTTCGTAAGTAAACCTAATATTCTTTTCTGTCGCTTGAGGAATTTCCTTTAAAATAGTATTGAGATCAAAGTCCAAATTATTTGAAACAAAAGCTACATTTGGGTAATCCTTCAGCATCTCATGGCAGATCGGAAGATCAGATGTGATTAGTGGAATCCCATATGCTGCAAATTCGCAAGCAAGAATGCCTTGAGAATCCCATCTGGTGAACAGAATGCCCGCTTTATACTTATCTAACAGGTTCACAATGTCCTCAGCTCGGAAGAACTGCTGAATAATCGTAAGATTTTCAGGCATCGGCACACCTTTGTATGCAGACCCCTTTCCAAAAAGATGAAAATTACGGTCAGGGGTTTTGCGAGCAAGCTCAATAAAGAGATCTGCACCATATTTTTTATCATCTAGAGAGCGTATGCAGATAATGTCCTCATTGCCTTTATAGGAATATGATTTTTCATTAAAGATAGGATTTATTGGGTTATTAATAATACTGAAAGGTCTGAAAAAACCTTCAGAACACCCCATATCTTTAACCATATCATCTAATAAACTTTCACTGACGATTACCGAATGGACAGGTAAACGGTCTTTTAATTTTTTGATAGAAGATTTTAACAAAGGTATCTTGATCACATCATATAGAATATTTGCAAGATATTTTGCGAAATGCCTTGAAAGCTTCCTGTCAGGAGCTATTGAACGATTTTTTGTGTAAAGAGCTTCATAGCCATGAAAGACAAAAAGGATTTTATGGATCTTGCGAAGATGCTTTTTAAGAAAACGAATATGATTTCGAATATTGGGAGCATGGGAAATGCATAAATCTACTGAGTTAATAGCACTTATAATGCTGGGAGGGAAAACCTTAATTCCATCGATCTCATAAGCTTCATTTGCGCGAAAAGAAATTACCGAAAAATCTAAGCCTTTTGACTGATAGAAAATATTCCTGGTATGTATGAATGCCTGCGTTTCCGGGTGAGAAGGATGTGGATAATTCTCAGCAAGAATTAAAATTTTCAAAGTATTCCCTTAATAAAATACATTGTATTATAATCACTAGGAACCTGAATTACAGTAGTTTTTGACCTCCATTGCGATACGTTAGGAGCCTACATGGCATCTCAAATCATAAAAATTGGAAATAAGAGTTTAGATTATTACAAAGGTCTTCTAATTCGAGCAGATGAAAAGCTCCATGAGCAAATAGCCGAAAACATTGTAAAGAACCTCAACCCCGGAAGTAAAATTTTAGATTTGGGTTGCGGCCAAGGCGCTTTGAGCCTGCGCCTGCAAGACCTTGGATACAAGTTATTAGCAGTGGACGTTAACAAAAATGATTTTGAAGCGACTGATGTTCCCTATGAAGTTTGCGATTTTAATTCAAGCCATCAGGTTCAGAACTTTTTAAAGTCTCATAACGAAGAATTTGATTGTGTACTAGGAATTGAAGTAATCGAACACTTGGAAAACCCTTGGGAATACATTCGCATGCTAAAATCACTGGTGAAGGAAGACGGACTAATTGTTCTTTCGACTCCAAACATTACCTCATGGTACCATCGTGTGGTTTTCTTAATGACTGGACTGTTTCCCACTTTCGTCGACCCAGATGAAATAGGACACATAAATCCCATATCTGAATGGGAAATAAAAGTCATTGCCTCTAAACTACATCTTAAAGTAATCTCTGCGCTTCCTGCAGGAACCTTACCTTATATTTGGCTAAATAGTTCACCCGCCAAGACACTTTTAAATCTTTTATTTCTTCCACTTTTTCCTTTTATGAAGGGTAATCTGACCGGATGGTGCAAACTTTTCCTCTTGAAGAAGGTTTAGAATATTGAAAAAAAGAATTTTTTCGTTTTTTGCTCTCTCAATAATCTTTTTTGGATTTTCTTTTTTTCAATTTCCAAGGATGGCACCTAAGAAGTTTTTTGACAAATTCCAATGGGATTCCGAAACTCTGGTACTAGGTAAAATTATAGCAGACAGAGAAAAACTAAGTGCTGAGACAAATCTAGTTTTTGCTTCAGTCAAAGAACACTCCCTTCGGCCCATTCATAGACATCAGAGCTATGTGCTCATTAATAACAAAACTCTGCCTGATCTTAGAGCCAACTACGTTAGAAATGCCAAAGATTTAATCTTGGTCACTCCCTTACAGCAAGTAGAAGAATATTTAGGACGCAAAGTAAGGACTGAGATTGGTAATCATATAATTTTAACT
>CAZPFM010000374.1:0-3285 GCA_964585845.1 uncultured Bacteriovorax sp. | reverse complement strand
CTCTCTCGGTAAGGTCCTTTCTCCGGATATCATGATGGTACTCGAAGATATTCAGGATCCAGGTCGCCTCGCAGACCTTATCGCTTCGAATCTGAATCTTAAAGTTGCTGAAGCTCAGGCAGTTCTCGAAACTCTCGATCCTGTTGAGCGACTCAATCAGATCAACCAGCTCCTCACAAAGGAACTTGAGATCCTCAGTCATCAGGCAAAACTCAAATCCCAGGATCCACGCTCACAGAAAGACAATTTTCTTCGTGACCAGATCAAGGCGATGAAACAGGAATTGAACGAAGAAGCTGATAAAAACGATGAGTTCACTGAACTCAAAGAAAAGCTCATTGCTAAAGGTCTTCCTGCAGAAGCAGAAAAAGAAGCCATGAAGCAGTTTGGACGTCTTGAGCGCATGCACCCGGATTCTTCTGAGTCCAGCATCCTCCGCTCTTACCTCGAATGGATCATTGATCTTCCATGGAGCGAAGAATCCAAAGAGGTCACTGACCTAAACTTCGCTAAAGATGTTCTAGACGAAGACCACTTTGACCTCGAAAAAGTTAAAGAAAGAATTCTCGAATACCTCGCTGTCCGCTCCCTCAAAGGATCAACAGCGAAGGGACCAATCCTGTGCTTTTCCGGACCTCCAGGGGTTGGGAAAACGTCACTCGGAAAGTCCATTGCTAAAGCCACAGGAAGAGAGTTTGTCCGGATTGCCCTCGGTGGGCTAAAGGATGAATCAGAGATCCGCGGTCACCGTCGCACTTATGTCGGAGCCATGCCAGGGCGATTCATCCAGGCCATGAAGCAGTGTAAAACTGTGAACCCGGTGATCCTCCTCGATGAGATCGATAAGCTTGGATCTGACTTTAAAGGAGATCCGGCTTCAGCAATGCTCGAGGTCTTAGATCCAGAACAAAACTGCTCATTCAGGGATAACTATCTCAATGTGAACTATGACCTCTCAAAGATCATGTTCATTGCGACTTCGAACCAACTCGACCAGATCCCAGGCCCACTCCGCGACCGGATGGAAATCATCAATCTCGCCGGATACAGCCAGGAAGAAAAGGTTCAAATTTCGAAGAAGTACCTCATCCCGAAACAAATGGATGAGCACGGAATCAACGACGACCACATTGAATTTCACGACGAAGGTGTAGAAGCCGTCATAGCAGGATACACCCGAGAAGCCGGACTACGGAATCTTGAAAGACAAGTAGGGGCCCTTTGCCGAAAGGTAGCGAAGAAAATCGCATCTGGTGAACACGGTAAAACCCATATTTTCTCTCACACCGTTGAAGAGCTTCTCGGTCCACCTGTTTACTCCAGAGAAGACTCTAACGAATACGATGAAGTTGGAGTCGCCACTGGTCTTGCCTGGACAGCTGCTGGAGGAGAAATTCTCCACATTGAAGCTACCAAGATGAAAGGCCGGGGCATCACTCTCACGGGTCAGCTCGGGGATGTGATGAAAGAGTCTGCTCACGCGGCCATGGGTTTCATCCGCTCCCATGCCACTGAACTTGGGATTGATGAGCGCTTCTTTGAGGAAAATGAGATTCACATCCATCTTCCGGCCGGAGCTATCCCGAAAGATGGTCCATCAGCAGGGATTACCCTTGCAACGGTCATCACCTCTCTTCTTACCGGCAGCTATATCAGTAAAGATATCGCTATGACCGGAGAGATCACTCTCACCGGGAAAGTCCTTCCAGTCGGAGGGATCAAAGAAAAAGCCCTGGCGGCCATGAGAGCAGGGATCGAGACCATCATCATCCCTTGGAAGAATCAAAAAGACCTTCTTGAGATCCCGGCCCATTACCGGAAGAAGCTCAATTTTGTTCCTGTCAAAAACATCCAGGAAGTTCTCAGCATTGCCTTAGTGGACTGGAAAGGTCAACTTGATCTGGACCAGCACAAACGCAAAGAAGGGGTTCAAAAGCCCCGGAAGAAGAACGACCAGATCGCTGCATAATTGAAGGCCTCCGAATGGAGGCCTTTTTCTTTCCATCTGCATGAAATTTGATATTCTGTTTCTATGAACCTCAAACGCGAAGACCTTAAGATCCTTCTGGTGGATGACTCTGATTTTTCCCGCCAGCTAATCAAGACCATGCTCAAGGAAGAAGGCTTTGTCGTTTCCGCCGAAGCTAATTCTGCCGAGAGTGCTCTGGGATCAATTAAAGAGTCCAATCCTCATGTAATGATCACGGACATCGTGATGCCTCAGGTGAGTGGAATTGAACTCACCGAAAAGGTCACCCAAAACTTCGATGATATCTCGGTCATTGTTATTTCTTCTTTGTCTCAAGAACACGTCGTGCTTGAGGCCATCGGTGCCGGTGCAAGGGATTTCATCGCCAAACCCATTCAGAAGCAACAAATCGTTGATTCACTTGATAAGCTAATCCAGGAAATCAACGGATAAAGGAGTCCATGATGGAAACTCTTCTTCATGATAATTTTGGCATCATTGAGGAAATTCAGATCCTCTCGGATGTGCGCCTGGTGGGTAACCGCGACCTCAACCCTTTGAGCTTCACTGATTACATTAAAGTTCAGTTTGAGATTAAGGGTAATGTTAAGGGTTTCGTTTTTTGCTATCTCGATCTCGAAGATAAAGAGCTCACTGTAGCGGAGAAGAACTATCTCCTCCCTCTCTTCCTGGAGACCATGAATATTCTTTTAGGCCAGCAGGTTTCAAAAAGCTATAACACCACTGGAGATCTTCGGTTATCTCCTCCTAAAATCGTTTCCTCAAAATCTCCCTTCACCACTAATGGTAAGCGGAATCCCGTCCAGAAGTACTCCCTCGAACTTCGCACCATCTCGTTTGAAGTTGCAATCGAGTACAACTTAGAAAGACTCAATTAGGAGCATCGATGTTCAGCTTTTTACGCGCCCTTATTATCTGCACACTGTTTTTCTGCTTTCTTTCAGTCACTGTGAATTGAACACCTATCTTCAATCACATCTATACCCTAACCTCTCACCTCTCTGTTCCAGTCCAGAAGCTCACCACATCTGTATTCTCTCAAGCCGCTGACTCCACGACGCAATACTCGAAGAAACTCTTTGATAATTCTGTCCCGCGATTAAAGGATTCTGTGAAATCAAAGTCCTCGGCACCTTCAAGATGGAAGGCCGGCGGAGAACCAGAAGAAGTCATTCGTAATGATGAGAAAAAAGAACTCGAGGATTTAATCAAGCGACACCAATAAAAAAAGCCAGGCATTTGATCTGTACCCCAAAAAGTGGACTGGAAATAAAAAACATCCGGTCCCCCTTTTG
>CAZPFM010000373.1:0-3288 GCA_964585845.1 uncultured Bacteriovorax sp. | reverse complement strand
CCTTCTGATCTCAATTCTCCTGGGGGCCTGCGCCTCCAGGATGAGAGATCAGATGAAAGAGTATCGTGAGCTCTTCGCACGCGGAGACTATGAGAAGGCTCAGGCGTCTCTTGAAAAAAGTGAACTCAAGGGTAATGAGAAGTCACTTCTTCTCTGGAATCTGGAAAAAGGCACTCTCGCTTTCAAACTCGAAAATTTCGATGAAGCCATTTCCCATTTTCAGGAAGCCAGTCGTCTCATTGATGAACTTTTCACCAAGCGCCTGAGTGCCAAGGCCGCTTCTCTTTTAGTCAACGATGCCTCCGATGTCTTTTATGGCGCGAGCTACGAGCGCTCTTACACTTTTTACTTTCTTTCCAAGTCCTATTACGCCCGCTACCAAAAATCAGGCAACAAGCTTGATCTTCAGGGCGCAAGGGCCGCAATCCTCGCCTGGGACACATACTTCACAGATCTGCAGAGATCTTCAACGGTGAAGACTCTTTATCAAACGGATCTCATGATGAAGGTTTTCGGAGGAGAGGTCCATGAAGTAAGTGAAATTAGAAATGATAAGCAGATTGCCCTGCAGCTCTATAAAGATGCCGCAAAAATTCTGGATCAGCAGGGAGGACTTTTTTCTGTCTTCAACTCTCATTCTTCAGACTACACCAAGGCCTGGGCCGAAAGTGTTCAGAAGGGGAAAGCCCCGGAGGGAAAACTCTATCAGAAGACTCATGCCTATGATGACCTGAAAGACTTTATCCATTACAAGATTCTCGCTCTGACTAAAGAGATCAGAGGAGGGGATTACCAGAATCAACTCAAAACCCTTAAGCCTTCCAAGAATGTCTTGGAAAAGCTCAAAGAAGAGAGGGCCAATGTGGTTCTTGTTCTCGAGGAGGGATTCATCCCGCCCAAGATCGGAAAACCCTTTAACTTCGGCATCCGCTCTGCCATTGAGTCTTCTAAAAGTTCCAGCACCCGCAGGCTCATCGCTGATGTGGGAGTGGGATTTGTGACGGCCTTTGCGATGAATAAGCTGGGTCTTATTCCCACCCAGAAAACAAACCCCGGAACTTTCATTTTCGGTGAAGCGGTCACAAGAGTAGCGGTCACAGAAGCTGCCATTGAGTTTGAACTTCCCATGATCGAGAATGTACCCTTAGTTCAACGAATGGAACTCTTTGTCCTCGATGACAAAGGAGTCATCGTTCACCAGGCCCCACTTCCGATTGTGACTGAAAATGGCGATCTCGCCCGGGTGGTCCTGGAAGAGGATGTGGTCTCCCGCTACATGAAGACGGGGACCCGGGTCGCCTTAAAGCATCTGGCGGCCATCGTGGCGGCCATAGGCGTTTATAAAAAGCTCTCGAGTGGGGGAACCAATGGGGACTTCCTTGCTAAGACCGCGGCCGTGGCCACTTATCTTGGGGCCGCTAAGGGGCTAGCGAGTCTTGAAAGGGCCGATACCCGTCACTGGACCACCCTTCCTCAGGCCCTGCGTCTCACTGAACTCAGTCTGAAGCCAGGGAAGTACAAGATTGCCCTAGGTCTTTACTCGGATACAAAGGCCCCGGAAGCTCCTTCCAAACTTCTCTCTGACTTCGTAGTAAATGAGTCGGGCAAAAGTATCCACACCGTCTCTTTTAGTCTTTAAGTTCTAAAAATTCCTCATCTCTTCCCGCACTCTTCCGAGAAGTTGGAAGATGGCGCGATACTTCATTCTTTCAGCTTTTATCTTTCTCTCTACCAGTCTGCATGCACTGGTGGAAAAAACCATTCATGTCGAGGGAAGCATGAGTTCTTCTGCTACCTGGATGGATTACACCTCCTCGGAAGAGCTCAATTTCAAGCGACTCTTCAGTCTGCTTGGCCGCTCTCCCACCGGAAAAAAGATCATTCAGGAAGCGAAATTCAAGGCCCGTCAGAGTGGTCTTCTTTTAAGTGATGTCGTTAAGGCCGGGGAAGGGTCTCTCACCGATACCACCCTGGTGCGAAAGTTTAATCCGAATAATCCCGAGCATGTGATTTTTGAAACCAAGTCTGTGGTTTATCTTAATCGTCACCTCGCCTGGGACGATGCCCTTTTAGATCTCGCCCACGAGCTCACCCATTACATTTACCGCGAGGGCTTTAATCCTTATGAGGAGTCTTTCAATGCCAAAGACTTCATCAAGGGAACTATTGAAGGAAGTGGGGGAGAGGTTCAGGCCTTTCTCACTGAATGCAAAGTCCTGAAAGAATTTTTCACCCGCCAGGTGAGTTCCCGGTCTCATTGTCAGAAAATCGAGGACGATGAGGGGCGTCTATCCTACACCAAGGCTAAAGAGCTTTTTTATCATGTGGGGGATTTCTATGATTCATTCCACAAGAAGCTTCAGAAAAAAGAAATTGCTGAGGAATTTAAAATCCTTCGCTCCGATAAAATAAATTTTATTTCTTCCGCCTATGGGGTTCCCTATCCAGTGGCAGCACTGATGGAATATGAATTGGTGGTGTCTAAGGTTTGTGAGAACGATAAAAAGCGTCTTGCCTACATGCAGCAACCTCTCATCAAGGGCTCCCGATCCCCAGCGTCGGTCTCGCCTACCCAAGAGAAATTCATCACTCAGTATCAGAGCCGCTGCCTTTCCATTTAAGCTCTCGAAACCCTCGAAATCAGTGGTCCTTTCATTGACGGAAAGCACCCCCTCTTGTACTCTTTCCTAGTACTTTTTCAATAATCTCGGAGTCCTCCATGCAAGATGGTGTTGTTCTAACGACCGTTGATGAGTTTCTCAACTGGGGTCGAAAAAATTCTCTCTGGCCCATGACCTTTGGTCTCGCTTGTTGCGCGATCGAAATGATGGCCACTGGTGCTGCCAAATACGATCTCGAAAGATTCGGTTGTGGTGCCTTCATGGCCACTCCACGCCGTGCGGATATGATGATCGTCGCAGGAACTGTGACCCTCAAAATGGCGACACGAGTGAAAGTTCTCTACGAGCAAATGGCCGAACCAAAATACGTTATCTCCATGGGCTCTTGCTCCAATAAGGGCGGACCTTACTGGCAGTGGGGCTACCACGTTCTTAACGGTGTGGATGAAGTTGTTCCTGTGGACGTCTATGTTCCAGGCTGTCCTCCACGACCTGAGTCCCTCATCGAGGGAGTGATGACTCTTCAGAAAAAGATCGCTAACGAGCGTCTTCTTCGCAACAAGTGGGTAAAGCATGCATAAGGAACTCGTTGACCTCATCAATTCAAATATTCCTGAGGCAAAGGCCGTCTTTAACGAGGCAACTGATCCTAAGGCAGATGCATCGA
>CAZPFM010000372.1:0-3300 GCA_964585845.1 uncultured Bacteriovorax sp. | reverse complement strand
CATTTCGATCACGAAGACTTCTTTCCCATGGGCCGTGAGGTGCGGAGTTAAGACCGCAGGGCCCGGACCCACTTCCACGATGGCGTCAGTTCCCTCGGGAAGGGGATGAGTGATTTTTTGGATCACATGTGGAGAACTTAAAAAGTGCTGACCAAAACTCTTATTGGCCTCAGGGAATCGACTCATTATTTTTTCTCCACGACCTTACTTAAGGCGTCGATCTCGAGACATTCAGGAAAAGGCAATCGAAGCTCCGGATTTAGGGCCGCCCAGTGGGCGATCATGCCAGCGTTGTCCGTACAATACTTCGGCGCCACAAAGTGAACATTCTTAAAATGCTTTGAGAGAATTTCCCGAAGACGGGAGTTACAAGCGACTCCACCGCCAACAACAATGGGAGTAGAAAATTTTCGGAGATTTTGATTAAGAATCTTTTCGATAATTTCTTCAGTCTTTATCCGAAGAGTCTGAACGATGGCTTCCTGGTATCCGGCACAGAGATCTGGCAGAGATTCTTTTATCTCCTCCGGGGCCATCTTTTCAAGTCTCACCCGCAGGGAGGTTTTAAGACCGGAGAAACTCATTTTGCCAGGTCTGTCTCTCAGATATGAGATGGGAAAGGAGATTTTTTTTGGATCTCCTGATTTTGAGAGATCATCAATGATTCGTCCGGCAGGGTATCCCACGCCGAGGAGTTTTCCTCCTTTATCAAAGGCTTCTCCGGCAGCATCATCCAGAGTCGTTCCGAGGATCTCCATATCGGAAGAACTTTTCACCCACCAGAAGGCGGTGTGCCCTCCACTCACCAGAAGTCCCAGATAGGGATACTGGATTTTTTCTGTGAGATGAATCGCTTCAAGATGAGCGAAGAGATGATTCACCGATGTCATAGGAATCTTATTTAAAAGCGCAAAGGTTTTGCCAAGGTTCATCCCTGTGAGAAGAGGACCTATGAGCCCGGGGTGAGTCGTCACCGCGATGTCGGTTATATTCTTGGGATCGATCCCGGCCTCATCAAGAGTGATCTTAAGGAGGGGAGGGATCGCCTCGACGTGATTTCGTGCCGCTAGTTCGGGAACAACTCCGCCCCACTTCTTGAGCATGAAGTCCTGGGAGTAGCTATTGAGGGCCAGAACTTTTTTTTCTTCTCCGGAAGTTTCGAGAACGCAAAGGGAAGTGTCATCACAGCTTGTTTCGATACCGAGAATGATTCGATCCGGTGTAGGCAATTACATTTCCTTCTTCGCTTCTTCCGCTTCTTTAGATCCAGCGTACTGATTGGTCACCTGAGTGAAGGCTTCTTTGGCTTCATCGTTTTTACCGAGCTTTGAGAGAGAGCGGGCGATGAAAAGAAGAGAGCTCGGAGCAATGGAAGAGCGCGGGTACTTGGTGTAGATCTTACTAAAGTAGACGAGTGCTTTGTCGTAATTTTTTGTGTAATACTCCACCCGGCCGAGACCGTGGTAGAGCTTGTTTGTATCACCGGCAGTCAGACCGGGATTATCAATCAGGGCCTCGAGTTCTTTTCGGGCATCAGCGTACTTATCGTTTTTAACAAGACTAAGGGCGGAGGCTAGTTCGCTCTTAGCGCTTTTTTTTTTGGAATCTCCGGAAGACATGTTCTTAAGACTTGCTGTGACCTTTTCCAGGAAGCTTCGCTGCTCTTTGAGTTCAGCTTTGATCTCTTCGAGTTGAGTTGCCTGAGCTGTCTGTTGATTTTGAATAAGGTTCATCGTTTCAAAAGATTTTTTATCTTTCTCCGGATCGGTCTGACCCTGCTTGTATTCAAGCTCTTCAATGCGGCCATTAAGTGTATTCACCTGGGATCTAAGATCCTTCACCTGAATAAGAAGATCCGACATCATTTTCTGTGAAGACTGGACCTGATCCGGGATCTCGGCCATTTTCTTTTCACGCTGGACCTGCTCAGCAGTCTTTAAGCACGAAGCGAGAAGAAAGAGGGAAGTGAGAAGAAGAATTTTTTTCATGAGAGCACCTTGTTATAGATGCTTCGATTTTAGCTTAAAGAGAACTATTGCGCATTACCTTCGAGGGCTTTTTTTCGGGCCGATGCATACTCGGCACGCTCGGAATATTTCTGAGAGGCCAGAGCGTACTCTTTAGCCTTATTAAAATATTTTCTTCGGTAAGCGGACTTGGCCTTAAGGTAAGCGTCTTCGGCCTGGCGGTAAAGATTGGGAGCGAAGACTTCGGCGCCGGATTCTTTGGCCGCAAGGAAAGCGGCCTGGGCGAGGGACATTTCAACCTTGGGGCGTGTGGTGGTAAGACCACACGCCGTCAGGAGAAAAAACAGAGGGAGAGCGAGCTTCATCAACCTTATTTAGCAGTGATGACGAAGTTTGCGCGACGGTTTTTAGACCAAGAAGTCTCAGAGCTACCTTCTTGAGCAGGCTGCTCAGAGCCGTAAGAGATAGTTGTGATTCTCTTAGCAGGAACACCGAGAACAACGAGTTGCTCTTTAACGGCCTTCGCACGACGCTCACCAAGAGCGAGGTTGTACTGCTTAGATCCGCGCTCATCCGCGTGACCTTCGATCTGAACGTCAACGCTAGCGTTGGACTTCAGGTAGTCAGCGTTGTTCTTGATCACTTCGCGAGTCTCAGAGTCAAAAGATGCAGAGTCGTAAGCGAAGTATACAGTCTTAAGTCCACCGGCAGTTCCAGAATCAGAACTTCCGTTGAGCTCAAGTGTAAGACCGCTGTTCGAGCCATCGCCATTCATGGCCGCATCGTCTTGAGAGTTTTTAGGTTTTTTAGAAGCACATCCGACAGCCAGGAAACCAACCATGAGAGTCGTGAAAAAAGCACGTGTAAACATTCAACTTCTCCTTTGAAGTAAGTCAGAATTTTTAAGATTAATGTTTGTTATTATGCCGAGATATCTTGGGAATTAGAAGGAAAATACCTTTGATGAAGAAAGCTTTATTTTAAAATCACTCAGTCATGAATTTGACGGGTAACATCAGATCAGCCAATGTTTTGACGCGCCAACTGATTTAGACGCGCAGCAAAGGTGTCGGAAAGAAATATTTCGATGGGGGGCCTTGAAATGGCATAAGTTTTGCTGATATAGTTTATGTGTGTGTGTGTCGGAGTTAAAAATAGGACTTTTTTAGCTTCACATAAGTCTCTCGAAAAAAAGCCTGTCTCCCGACAGGCTTTTTTATTTCCCCTGAAGACATTCAAAGATAAAGCTTCCCATGGTCCGCATACTGAGAGCGGAGAGGGTGTCGTAGACCGGATTGAGCTCATAGATCCCCAGGTGGGGGGAATGGGTGAA
>CAZPFM010000371.1:0-3315 GCA_964585845.1 uncultured Bacteriovorax sp. | reverse complement strand
TGTAATATTTTCAAAAGCCTAGAGCCGCCTTGCAGCATGAGCTATATTTGATGGGTAATTGAAATGCCCTAAGAGGAGTACTCATGTTTAATCTTGGTGATCACGTTGTTTGTCCCGGCCACGGCGTCGGACAAGTATGCAGCGTCGAGACAAAAGAGTTGAATGGTGAGCCGAAAAGCTTTTACATCATTAAAGTCATTTCTAACGGAATGAAAGTGATGATCCCTACGGATAGTAAGGATGGCATCCGCTCCCTGATCCCTTCGGGAGAGATCAACGGTGTCTTCGAGCTTCTAAAAGACCAGAATGTGAAGGTGGATATGTCCACTTGGAATAGACGCCACCGCGAATACACCCTTAAAGTGAAGACCGGCTCTCTCTTAGAGATCGCCGATGTTCTCCGCCAGCTCCTTCTTCTTAAGATGACGAAGAAACTCTCATTTGGAGAAAGAAAGATGCTGGATCAGTGTAAAGACTTGATCGTTAAAGAAATCTCCCTTTCTACCGGTGCGGCCGAGGGTCATATTTCAGAGAAAATTGACTCTTTATATCCCTGATTCATTCTCAAAAAGACCTCTTCATTGTAATCTTACTCCTCAAGTTCATTGAGGAGTTCCTATGTCAGCCGTCCGCGTAAGATTTGCCCCGTCTCCAACTGGATACCTTCACATCGGTGGGGCCCGAACCGCTCTCTATAATTATCTTTATGCCAAGGCCATGGGTGGGACCTTTGTTCTCCGGATCGAGGACACAGATCTTGAGCGCTCCAAGGCTGAATACGAAAAGCTTCAGATTGATGATCTTAAATGGCTCGGTATCATCCACGATGAGGGCCCGGATAAGCCAAATCCTAAGTATGCTCCTTACCGCCAGTCTGAGCGGGGTGAGCTCTACCAGAAATACGCTCAGGAGCTCTTGAAGAAGGATCTCGCTTACTACGACTTCTGCACTGATGAAGAGCTTGAAGCCATGAAGAAGAAGGCCGAAGAAGAGGGAAGAGATCCTATCTACGAAGGAAAATGGAAACTTCCTGAGCATAAGGCAGAAGCCATGAAACGAGTTGAGGCCGGCGAGAAAGCGGCGATCCGTTTCCGGGCACCGAAGAAGGCCTACACTCTTAAAGACCACGTTAAAGGGGAAGTTACTTATCCTGAGGGTATGGTGGGGGACTTTGTCATCGTCCGCTCCAATGGACTTCCGGTTTATAACTACTGCTGTGTCGTCGATGATATGCAGATGGAGATCTCCCACGTTATCCGCGGAGAAGATCACCTCAACAATACAGTTCGCCAGCTCATGATCTACGAAGCTCTCGGAGCAAAGCTGCCGGAGTTTGCCCACGTCTCCCTTCTGATTGGCCATGACCGACAGAAGCTCAGTAAACGCCACGGGGCCACTTCAGTGAACCTCTACCGAAATGAAAACTATCTTCCTGAAGCCATGTGCAATTACCTCTGTCTTCTCGGATGGTCTCACCCTTCTGAGACGGATATCTTCGATAAATCAGAGTTAAAGGAAGTTTTTAATCTCAATCGTTTCTCCGCATCACCTGCGATGTATGACCTTGAGAAACTTAAGTGGGTGAATGGCTCTCACATTAAGAAGATGGATAATGGGGCCATCGGAGAGCTCTTAAAGAATCTTGAAGGCAATGATGTCTTTAATTCTCAGTCAGCCGATTGGCAGGGGCGAGCGATCGAGCTCATTAAGAATTACGTATCCTTTATTTCTGATTTCCCTAAGTTGATCAATGAGATGATCACATCTTCTCATATCGAGATGACAAATGAGCTCCTCGATATCCTGGGATGGGAAACCACGCCCAAGATCATCTCTTACCTCGCAGAAGAAATGAAAAAGGTGAATGAGCCCTTCGTTTCTGAAGCCACTCTCACGGGGTGGATGGATCATGTGAAAAAAGAAATGGGAATTAAGGGTAAGCCTCTTTTCATGGGAATCCGAGGTGCCCTCACGGGCCGGGATCACGGTCCAGACTTAAAACTTCTCATTCCTTTGACTCCGGCGGATGTGATTAGAAAGCGCCTGACTCAGCTCAATAAGGTGGGAGAGAAAGATGGCTAGAGAGATAAAGATCCACAATAACCTCACTCGAAAAAAAGAAGTCTTTAAGCCTCAGGAAGATAATAAAGTTAAATTCTACTCCTGCGGGCCCACCACCTACGATTATCCCCATATCGGAAATGGCCGCACTTTCGTGGGAGCGGATCTCATCCACCGGGTCCTGAAAGACTTCGGCTATGAAGTAACCTTCGTCCGGAACTACACTGACGTGGATGATAAGATCATTAACCGCGCCAATGAGCTTAAAAAAGATCCTATTGAGTTTGCTGCTCACTTTGTAAAAGAGTGTGAAACAGATATGGCCTCTCTTGGCATGATTCCTCCGGCCCACACCCCTAAGGTTTCCGAGACCATGCCTGAGATCATCGTGATGATCCAAGATATCATTAAAAATGGTAAGGCCTATGTCGCCGGTGACGGTGAAGTTCTCTTCGATGTTCCTTCTTTTCCGGAATACGGAAAGCTCTCCAAGAAAGACCTCGATTCTCTTCAGCACGGCATCCGGGTGGAAGTGGATCAGAAGAAAAAAAATCCAGCGGACTTTGTTCTCTGGAAGCCCGCTAAGGCCGGTGAGCCATCCTGGGATTCTCCCTGGGGAAAAGGTCGACCAGGCTGGCATATTGAGTGCTCAGCCATGGCCAAGAAGTACTTGGGCAATACCCTGGATCTTCACCACGGGGGAGTGGATCTCATGTTCCCTCACCATGAAAATGAAATTGCTCAATCCGAAGCGGCCAATAAATGCCCATTTTGTAATACCTGGGTTCACGGGGAATTTTTAAATTTCGGCTCTGAGAAGATGAGTAAATCCCTGGGCAACTTTGTGACGATCAGGGATTTTGTGAATAAGTACGGAGGTCAGATCCTTCGCCACATCTATCTTTCCGTTCATTACCGGGCCCGCCTGGAGTGGAGTGATGAAGTCATTCAGCGGGGGATTGAAGAGGTTCGCAGGCTTCATGAGTTTGCGGTGGAAAGCCAGTCCTATAAGGCATCCCATGAGGCAGGATCTGATCCTGAAATCACGGTTTGTCTTGAAAAGATGCGGGAAGAGATCGCCAATGACTTTAATTCCGCAGGGGCCATGGGGCATTTCTTTTCCTTCCTTCGTTATGTGAAGGGGAAAAAAGATTCTCTCTCCAAAGAAGATCTTTCTCATATTCATGCCACGGTGAAATTTGTTCAGGAAGTCCTGGGACTCATTCATGAGAATCCTCAGTCAGTCCTCGATCA
>CAZPFM010000370.1:0-3315 GCA_964585845.1 uncultured Bacteriovorax sp. | reverse complement strand
CTCCGTTTTTCATGTTTCAGGAACCTTTAACAATCTTCCTGAAGGGATTCACCGACTTTCACTTCAGCCAGAAGATTTCGCAGGTAATGCTGCCCAGGGTGCCAGCTGGGAGTTCGTCTATGACCGGACAGCACCACTCATTCTCCTTCCGTTTCAAGAAACATTTATGACAAATGACGTTTCTTTCGAACTCCCAGTCACCATCGCTGACCTTACTCAGACTTCTTTTAAAGTTTTTGTGAATGGTGCTATGGTTTACGATGAGTTTACTGGGCAGACCGACTTTTCCGAAACCTTTGCCATCGATCTCGTGGAAGGGATGAACCTCGTCCGGGTTGAGGCCGTAGATGAAGTTGGTAATTCAAGTTCTGTCGACTATCCCCCTATTTTCCTTGATACCACTCCACCTGAGCTTCTTGCCTTCAATCTCTACGAAGGCCAGCTGATCAGAAACAAGTCCTTTAACCTAGAAGGGAAATCCAATGAAAAGCTCCGGATGGTTCAGGTTAACGGAAACGAGATCGACATGGAGGAGGGCGCAATCATTTTCACTCACCTCCTTGAGCACCTCATCGACGGAGATCAGAGCGTGGATCTCCTTCTAGAAGACTTAGCAGGAAACCAGATCGAATTCTCCTACGGGTATAAATTTCTCTTGAAGCTCATTGATGCAGATCTTATCGAAGTGGCAAAGCTCGATGAGGAGCACCTTCAGATCATCGGCTATCCTGGTGCTTCCCACAATGGACTTCAGATCTCGGCCGAAGATGGTCTCTTTAATAGCGACGAAACTATTGCGGCAGAGGATGGTTCTTTCTCCCTGACACTTAAGAATTTCATCTACGCAAAAGTCACAGCTTTTGACCCCTCGAGAAATCGCGGAGAATCTGCCGTCGTCGATTTCAAGCCTGACACCACCTTTGCAGGTGCCGTTCGTGACGTTAATGATAATCCTCTTCCGAATGTGAAGATCACAATTGTCAGCTCTGGGCAGTACACTCACACTGACACAAACGGAAACTTTTCCATTAAAAATCCAAGTCTCGGGGATCAGCTCGTGACCATTGACGGAAGAACCATCTCCCTTGAAGTCACTCAAGGTCTTAAAGAGTTCTCAATTGTTTCCATCAATGTAAACCTCGGGAACAAACAGAAAAATATCCTCGAGCGCCCTATCTACCTTGCACCCAAGTACCTCGATGGGACTGAGACGCCGGTAGAGGTGGGTGTCGCCACCATGGTGACTTCTTCCTATGCCCCCGGAGTCTCACTCGAGGTTCCTGCCAACTCTGCAACTTTCCCTGATGGGTCAAAGATTGGGGCCATCAATATTCTGGAGATTCCTGCGGACAAGACCTCTGTGGAAGTTCTGGAAGAGGCGCGACCAGATACGGTCTATGCCTTAGAACCCTCTGGACTTAAATTTAATCAGCGGGTGCCACTCACACTACCTAATTTGAATGAATTCCCTGAAGGCATGGAGCTCGTCATCCTCTCCAAGAACTCGGCAACAGGAAACTGGGAACCAGATGGTTCTGCCACCGTGGTGGGAGATTCCATCGAGACCAAACCTGGGCAGGGAATCTCTCACTTCTCCGAAGTCTACGCAGCTCCTCTCGGGCTGAAGATGAAGGCTTTCCGAGATGGCGATAAGCCGAGCTTTGATGTCATGAACGGAGCAGTGTCGACCTCAATTCAGCTACCGAGCTTTAAGGCCATGGGTCAGGATGTCTCTCCGGCCCTGGTCTATTCATCGGCCTGGTCAAACCCGAATGTGGTGATCTCTAACATTTTTGATATTCCAAGACAGGAATACGTCGCTGACCCTGTTTCTCAAAGCGTGGGACATGCTATGGGGAAAGTGAAGGTGAAGGCTTCCGCCACTTCCTGGCTTGAGCCAGATTTCATCGATGCGCAATTCTTCACGTCGAATTTTGCGAGTGAGAAAATCCGATTCACGGGGCTTCCGAACAAGTCACTGGTGAGCTACCAGATGGATCTTTCGAGCGTTCCTTCAGGGATTCATCCTGCAAAATCCAGTTACGAAGTGCATTTCAAGCACCTCATTCTCCATTCGATGAAGATCAAGGAGAAGAACTGGTACGGAAAAACAAAGGTTCGTCATAAGTCCTGGGTCGAAGAGAAAGTTCTCGAAGAGATTTTTCCGCAGGATCTTATTACGACGATCTATCATCAAAATAAAAAAGACTCGGAGGCCGGTGCGGGCTGGCGGTTGGGACTAGGGAAAAAGATCCTTAATCCGGATCAAGACCGGGTGATGGTTGAAACCGAGAGTGGCCAGATCGGAACTTATACTCTGAAAAACTCCGTCGAAAACATTCATCATGACGAAAAGGGAATCAACACCTTTTCAGTCAATGGATCTGAGATCGCTAGCATCAATACCGAAGGTGAAGTCGTCACCACTAACAACGGGTCTTCTTCAGTTAGTTTCACCCTCCCTCGCTATGAGGGCCGAATGGGAGTGAATACTTCATGGCATGTGAACACGACGAGAAAGTGTACAAAATCTGGATGGAAGGGGTGTAGGAAACACGCTTACACCTACTATTTCCAATGCAATAAGTTTGACGTCGATTACTCAACTCCCCGTACCGCCGTATCCATGATGGTAAGGGGCGGAGAGGTCATCTATCTCGATAAACGAGGGGCCCTCTTCGGAGCGAACCCCTTGACGCCAATCGCGGGTTATTATGCATCTCCAGTCTCATTTAAGGATGCCACCACTGCGACCTCTGAGAACTCTTTTCAAAGCCACTGCAAGTCCCTCACAGGAAGTGATTGTAAGGCGGATACTCGCTTTAATCTTAATTCCTACATCATCTCATCCTATCAAAATCCTTATAATCAAGTGGGCTGGTGCAATAATACTGGAATGTGCAATTCAGGAAACTGTACCTCTACCTGGTCTGAAAGTTCCGGGAAGGTCCCAGTCTCTGGATTTGAGGACGGAGATAATACTTACGCTCGATTCAATAGTCCTATGGCCTTTGTTGAAGGCGCTGAACCTGGATCCTTCCTTGTTGCTGACTACGGCAATAACGTCATCCGAAAGGTAAGTACTTATTCTAACCAGACATCTATCATTGCAGGTAATAAACAGACCGCTGATTCTGGTGACGGTGGTCTCGCTCTGGAAGCTTCTTTCTATCATCCCCGAGGAGTCCTTCAATTAACTGATGGCTCATTCCTTGTTTCTACGGAAAACGGATACATCCGAAAAGTCACAACTGACGGTAAAATCAATGCCTACATCGGTAAACCAACTGCGAAAGGTGGAAATCATACCGACAT
>CAZPFM010000369.1:0-3322 GCA_964585845.1 uncultured Bacteriovorax sp. | reverse complement strand
AAAG
Organism: uncultured Bacteriovorax sp.; assembly: GCA_964585845.1. Lineage (GTDB taxonomy): Bacteria > Bdellovibrionota > Bacteriovoracia > Bacteriovoracales > Bacteriovoracaceae > Peredibacter. The sequence continues at coordinate 3,318 of CAZPFM010000369.1, read as the reverse complement.
GCATTCTCAGAGCGGGAAAAGTCCGAGAGTGAACGAGTCATAAGAACATTATTCCCGGTGAGAAAAGCGTCTCCATCCACATGACGGGTGATTTCGGAGCTCCCCACTTCAGAAACCTTCAAAAGATAGAAGCGGCGGTTAAAGCCCCCTTCGCCCACAGAGACAAGATGCCGGGCCGAACCGTTTTTTCTCTCGAGTTTAGACTGAGGAAGAAGACGCTCAATCCGCACAGTTTCCCGGGGACGGGCGTCGACTTTCTTGCGGAGATCTTTTTTAAAGCTCACAGAATCAATCACCCGTGGCCGGACAATGACCTTTTGATCTTTAAGCTGAGGCTCCCAGTAGTAGAGTCTCTGGTCCATGCCCTTAGGTTCAAAATCGATGAGGCGTTTGGAATTATCCTCATCCGGAAGGAGCCATGATTTGTGGTAGTAGGGAACGAGGAGAGGGCCGATTGCGGTCTTCATCTTGAGCCAGGAGAAATTTCCTTCTCCAGCTACCAGTGGGAGACCTTCGAAAGTGGTGATTGGCATTTCCCAGCGGGAGTTTTTCCCGAAGAGATCTCGTCCGTCGAGATCGGTAAAATGAAGGAAGATATGATCCTGCTTCCCATTGATTCCGTAATAGACAAGGTCATTTTTCCCGTCAAAGTTTACGTCTTTTTCAAATACTGTGAGGAGCTGGCGGGTGTCAGTGAGGATTGTCCGGTCTACCAGGGCTTCTGATCCAGCATTTGTCCGAAAGCGGATGATCAGGACCTGAGAAGACTTTGGATCAGGGTCGAGGATATAGCCATGAAAATCGTAGGTAGGCTCATCTTCTACGGAGACCTGAGTGAGCTTTGCCCCCCTGATGGCCCCCTGAATGGTGAGCATTTGAGAAGGATGAACACCCGGAATAGAAGAGGTGATGAGTTTATCCTGACGAACCTTTGAGGCAAAAGAAAGGGTCGCAGGAGTCTTAGTGACGAGTCCATTATAGCGGGTGATGAATTCTACTCTCTTTTCAGAATCAGAAAGCAGATCCTCAAGCTTGCCTGAAAGATGAAAGGATTTATCACTGACCTCAATCTGAGCGCTGATGCCCTCGATTTCCACGGATATCTCATCTGGCCTAGTACCGAGAATTTCTAATGGAACCTCAACATCAAACTCACCAGTGGCACTGACAGGAATGGTGACAAGTTCCTTTACCAGGGGACTTACGAGTGTTGGGGCCTTGGAGACCAGAGCATCTCTAATGGAAAGAGCGCCAAAGCGGACAAAGCGCCCATCTTCATCCTTTTTTAATGGATAGGCAGTGGAATAGAGGCGAGACTTGATTTCATCGACTCCCATTTCTGGGTCTTGAAGTTTTAAAAGGGCCACGGCCGCAGAAACAAAGGGAGCGGCCTGGGAGGAGCCGTTTTTAGCATCATAACCCTGGATTCTGAGGACCCGGGATTCAAGAGACCTTGGAGTTGTGGAGACGATCCATTCACCAGGGGCCACGATGTCGACCTTTCCACCATGGTTAGAAAACTCAGTAAGTTCTCCTCTCACATCCATGGCACCGACACAGATCACGGCCGCATGACCACAAGGCCATGTGGGAACATCTTTATTATTGTTTCCTGAAGCCGCGACCACAGTGATCCCGCGCTCGTAGGCAACATCTAAGGCCTTCAGGACTTTAGGAGAGTTGATGATCTGAGGCCAGCCAAGACTCATATTAATCACATGAACCTTAGACTCAATGGCATAGATGATGGCGTTAGCAAAAATGTCTGTCACAATCTTTCGCTCACGATTTTTATTCTCGAAGACAAAAGAATTAACTTTAGAACTTAGTACTTTGAGGGGGAGGATTTTTACTTGAGAAGGAGTGAGTCCTTCGATGCCCTTTCCATCCACATTGGCCGCGATGATTCCTGCCACATGAGTCCCGTGTCCCGTGTCATCACTCATAGGATCGTTGTTTAAGAAGTCCACACCTTTATAAAGGCGACCTTCGAATTCTGGATGATTCATGTCGATGCCGCTGTCGATAACGGCGACGATAACTTCCTTATCTTTTGGGAGGGAATCCATTTGCTCTTTGGAAGGACGCTTGCTGTCCATCCCGGGAATTCCCTTCACTTCTTCCCGGTGGATTTCGCTTTCAGCGCGGAAGACGACCTGACCTGAATTCTTAAGTCCCCACTGATCTTTCAGGAGAGTGTCCTGAGCAGATGTGAGAGTAGAGAAGAGAAGGGTGAGAAGAAGGAATTTCATAGTCTCTCCCGTAACCAGTAGCCATTGAATTCACCGGAAGAGATGCCGAGAAGTCTCTGGATCACATCCATAGGACCATTCCAGAAGCGACCGCCAATTCGTCCTTCTGTGTTTGATGGGATGGAATCGTTTAAGACTTCGTCACCATTTCTAAAGCCGTTCACACTCCCGTGAACGAAGATGTTTTCCTTACCAAGGATCTCTTCAAGGTCTTTATAATCCATTTTTTCGTAGGCCTTTCTGAAAAGAGCGGTCAGGCACTTGGAGATGGTGGAGTCCGTTTTATTATTTCTGATCTTCTTCTGACAGCTCTCAGACTGGCGGATAACTGAACTCAGGGTTCCACAGGATTCGACTTTCTGGCCTGAAGAGAGTCGTCTGGTTTCAACCCGTCCGCCCGGGCAGGCCTTCCCCTCATAGCCTAATCGGCGCTCTTTGAAGTTCTCAACCTGGATAAGGCGATCGGTTGAGATTTGAGAGAGCCTCTGGATCCCGGATTCATAGAGGTTAAGATTGACTGAAACATTGAAGAGCTTAAGCTTTTCCATGTTTCCGAGGGTTGTTTCGTTAAAGACTGTGAAGCCAAATTTTTCGTTAATGGCCTGCATTTTCTTTTTCACGGTCTTGACCTTTGCACTCCAGCCTTCCCACTTATCTGTGAGACGCATAAATCGTTCTTCGATTTCCTTTTCTTCATCGAGGCTTGCTTCAAATCGAACACTCTTAGTTGTTCCCATGCCGTGGATGGTTTCGGCTGGATTCTGAAAAGGATTTCCTCCCCATTCAGCTCCGGCGTAAACCTTACTCATGCCGTAGTTTATGAGATCCTTTGAAAAGGCTTCCCAGTTCCAGCCGGTTTGTTTTTCATCGGTGAAGGCCATGAAGTTCCCCTTAAGGCCATCCCGGGATTCGATGTCAAAGATTGTAGCTGTCTTGAGCTTTTTAATGCGCCAGGGAAGGAGGGCAAACTTAAAGGTCTTATCCACAAAGTCAGCCTTAACCTGATGGGGCTTTTGAGTGCTGGCAAGGAGCTCAGAGGAACCTGACTGCATGAAGTCCGCCAGAG
>CAZPFM010000368.1:0-3325 GCA_964585845.1 uncultured Bacteriovorax sp. | reverse complement strand
TTTGGTTCACGTAGTCCCCCACCATGGAGACATACTCAGCGTCGTCGATCTCTCGATAAATTTTAACGAGCCATTGAACTAGTTTTTTTACCTCATCATGTCCGATATAGGCAAGGAATTCATCCTCGTTCAAATGCGTCAAGAACTCGGGATGACAGAGGATTTCCCGAAGAAAGAGCCGCTCGGACTTACCCAAAGGGGGGAGGGTGTGACTCTGATTTTGAGTCTGCAAATCTTGGGCCTTTTGCTCCTCTTCCAGCGCTTTTTCTTTCTCTTCCAGCTGTTCTTTGGGGCGAACGATTTGCGGAGTCTTTTCTTTAAGGGAACTTAGAAAGTTTTTGTACTGATCAAAAATCGTCGTCGAGTCCGATTTTAATCCTAAAGTCTTGGCCGCATTCACGATTCTCTCCGAAGCAGACAGGTGCTCCTTCAAAGGAGAGACCAATTGAAAGATCTGCTGCAGAGTGTTTAGTTTCACATCAAGATTATCCGGAATATTTTCCGGGATAACCTCTTCGATAAGCTGATCCAGGAGGACCGGGGCCTTCTCCATACGCTCCACCAGGGCGAGCTGACCCTCGTTTAAAAGGAATTCATCCGGATCCTTATGGGGAGTAAAGTCGATGACCTTGGGTAGAACTCCTAAGGAAAGAAATTCGGCGTTGATCTTTTTCATCGCCGCCTTTCCGGCGTTATCGTTATCCATCGCGAGAAAAATATTCTTCGTCATAGAAGAGAGAAGGTTCACCATCGCTGAAGAAAGTGCGGTCCCCATGGCCCCCACGGTTTCCGTGAAACCAAACTGATGCATCATGATGGTATCGATATGACCCTCAACGAGGATCGCCCGATCCTTAGAACGGATTTCGGTGCGGGCGAAGTTGTAAGCAAAAAGAGTCATACCCTTATCAAAGATAAACGACTCACCGGAGTTTAAATACTTGGGCTGCTGATTGGGAAGAACCGCACGGGAAGAGTAACCTCTCACATGGCCTGAGTGATCCCACACCGGAAACATCACCCGGTCCCGGTAAAAATCATAATGGGAGTTTCGGTCTTCGTTGTAGCGGACAATCCCAATGTCATGAGCGATCTCAAGGGCCTTATTCCCATTATCTCCGGGAATGGAGCGAAGGTAATTAAGAAGAGCATTATTACCGGGAGCGTAGCCGATCTGAAACTTCTCCACCGTTTCTGGAGAGAACTTTCTTTTCTCAAGAAACTCTTTGTACACCGGCGGATTGGCCGAAGCGACCTTGCGGTAAATTTTGAGGGAGGCGTTCAGCACCCGGAAGGCCATGTCGATCTTCGGGTTCTTCTTTTTTTCTTTCTGGTATTCCTCAAAGGGGAGGTTTAAGACGCCGGCAATTTCCTTGAGAGCATCGACGAATTCGACGTGCTTAAATTCTTTCACGAAGGTGATGGCATCTCCACCAGCGCCACAGGCAAAACATTTGTAGAGACCCTTGGCATCGTTGACCTTAAGAGAGGGCTTGGTGTCTGAGTGAAAGGGACAGATCCCTTCGAGATTGGCCCCACGCTTGTTGAGGGTCATGTAATGACCGATCACAAGGGATAAGGGTGTATCCTTAATTTGCTCGCGGAGGCGATCGAAGGACATGGAGAGGGCCTATTCTTTAATGTTTCGGAGGACCAGCGACTTAATCAGGGTGCCCTGGCCTAGGAAGATCTTTTCAAACTTCGTGGTAAATTGCGAGAGAAAATGCTCCGGGTACTCTTCTCTCAAATTTCGGGACTGAAGGAGCACTTCAAAGCGCTTCTCGTCCTGAAGGTGCTCGAGCATCCACTCGAAGTAACCGTCGTGGTCAGTCTTAATAAAAAGGGTCCCACCGGGTTTTAAAACCTTGTGGCAGGCATTGAGGAATGGTTTCTGAAAGAGACGCTTCTTATGATGGCGCTTCTTGGGCCAGGGATCCGGGAAAAAATAGAACACCGACTGAACTTCACTCTCATCGAACATGAATTCGATTCTCTCCCCCCGGGCCCGGAGGTAGCGGAAGTTTTTGTGCTCGAGCTTATCGAGCTTCTGAGCGACAGAGAAGCTTCGCTTAAATCGGTGATCAAGACCGATGAAATTCACTTCAGGATTTTTCTGACAGTACTCCATCATGAATTCGCCATAACCGGTACCGATCTCAACTTCAAGAGGGCGGTCAGCGCCGAACTCATCTTTCCACTTACCCACATTGGTTTCTGCGGCTTCATCACGGAGAACGAAGGAATCAAAGACCCCGAGTTTTTCGTGATAGGGATTCTTGGATTCGGTGTACTTGAAATCGGCCCGGTAACAAAAGTTATCGTCGATGGTCTTGCGAGATGTTGTCATGGAGATCATTTAGCAAAGAAAGAACGGTGCGTAAATAAAAAGCCCCCTCGTGAGAGGGGGCCCTTTTTTGAGTTTTCCAAACGTTAGCTATTAGCCAATCAGTTTAAGAGCATTCTGACCATTCATGTTGGCCTGAGCGAGAACCGAAGTCCCGGCAGCAGTAAGAATCTGGTTCTTTGCCTGCTTCGCAGTTTCTTCAGCATAGTCCACATCTCTGATTCGGCTGTTTGCGGCCGACATATTTTCAGAGTAGACCTGTAAGTTTGTCACCGTCGAAGTCAATCGGTTCTGGGTTGCACCCAGGATTGCTCGCTGGCTAGAAACTTTCTCGATCGCACCATCTAACTGAGCAAGGGAGTCTTGAGCGCCACTTTTTGAAGAGATGTCGGCACCTTCGATACCGATACTATCCAAAGAAGCGTTAAGTCCCGAGCCGTCGAAAGTGATGCGGTCTTCGAATTCGTTATTCCCAGAACCAACCTGGAAGTCATACTTTTCAGCAGAACCATCCAGAAGTCTTTTACCGTTGAACTCAGTGACTTTCGAAATACGATCCATCTCTGATTTCAACTGCTGGTATTCCAAGTTCGACATCTCTCTCTCAGTATCACCAATCGTATCCGACGCTGATTGCATGGCAAGTTCACGAAGACGGGTAAGGATGTTCGATGTCTCGTTCAACCCACCTTCCGCAACCTGGATCATCGAGATACCATCGTTTGCGTTTCGTGTTGCCTGCTGAGTAGAGCGGATTTCGGCCTTTAATTTCTCCGAGATCGCTAACCCTGCAGCGTCATCTGCTGCCTTGGTGATCCGCTGACCAGAGCTTAACTTCGAGAAACTTTCTGTCGTCTCGCGATTGGTCTTGCTCAGGGCAGTTTGTGCTCCAATTGAAGCCACGTTCGTGTTAATTCTAAAACCCATAATCTATCCTCCGGTATTTTTCATCTACACTTCTCCTTGTTTTTAAGCGGGATG
>CAZPFM010000367.1:0-3329 GCA_964585845.1 uncultured Bacteriovorax sp. | reverse complement strand
GGGGGTAGCATTCTAATGAAAACCCTTATCATCACCCTCTCATTGCTCTTTTCCTCTGTGGCCCTGGCCCAAAAGATCGTTGTCATTGTTAATGAGAACAATGCGCTTCAGTCTATTTCCAAGGATCAGCTCCGGGACTTTTTCTTGAAGAAAACAAAGACCTGGCCTGATGGAACTCCGGTAAAGTTTTTTGACCGGCGGGAGGAATCCAGGGAGAGAAATCTTTTCCTGAATAATTATATCGAGAGATCTTCCCGAGAGGTGGAAACCTTTTGGATCGGTCAAAAGCTTTATACCGGGCATAGCGCACCTACCCAGGTGAATAACGATTCAATGACCATGGCCCTCATCTCGAGATTCCCTGGTGCCATTAGTTATGTTTCCGGTGATATACCCCTTAAGTCTGGAGTGAAGAAAATCGAAGTAACACAGGATTAAGTTCGCGATGGATAGTTTTAAGATATCTTCTTCATTCACTCGCCGTCTCCGCCGCGTTCTGATTATCATCGCGGCGTTCTTCCTCATCGGAGTTGTGAGTTCTTATTTTTCCAGTCTCGACTTCTTAAATGGTCTTCAGAGTTTAAACACGGCCAACAAGATCCTTAACCTCTCAACCCTGTCTATCGAAAGTCTGGACACTGCCGAAGAGAATCTCGAAAAACTTCGTGCCAGTGGACCTTCCCGAAACGGACTCTTTTCATTTGAGCAAAGTCTGAAACTCACAGGGGAACAATTAGACGATGCCATTTCCTTCTCCGAAAAGTTTCCTGATTCAAAGAAGCTGCTTGAAGAAGCTAAAATGGCTCTTTTGTCTTTCGAAGAAAGTGGAAAAAAACTTTTTACCATGAAGCCTCAGACATCTTCCTTTCGGCAGGAGTTTCTGGTCACAAAAGAATTCCTCTCCGATGCCAGGGAAACAACCCGGATGGCCCAGGTGGTATTAAAAAATCAAAGTGATGAACTTTTTCTTTCTATCTATGACTCCCGTTTTCTTCCTTTGATCGTCGTCAGTATCCTCTCTATCTTTTTCTTTTCCTTTGTTATTGTCGTCGGGCTTTCGACAACCAGGCGTTTGAGCCGGGCCCTTCTCAATCTCACCACTGCGACCGGAGCTGTTGCCAGAGGGAATCTGAGCTTCCGGGCCCCGATTCTTGAGATGGATGAATTCGGACAGCTCACCCATCAGTTTAACCATATGGTTTATTCTCTTGATGAAAATGAAAGGGAAATTAAGCGTGTTCTCGACAGGGTAAAGAGACTCCAGAAGATTACTGTTGCCTTCTCAGAGACACTTACTCAGGAAGAAGTCTTTGAAGTCATGTTTAGTGTTGCTTTTGAAACAATTGGTATTAAGTCTGGAATCGTAGGACTTTACAACGAAGGGGATAAACTCATCCACATTCAGAGAGGCGAGGGATATGCGGAAAACTTTGATCATATAACATTTGCTCCTGATCTCGCTGTTCCACTTGCAAAAGCTGTTACCTCAGGAGAAGAAATCTATCTTCGAACGGCCCAAGAAACCCGTGAAAAGTTTCCGATTGCCTACGAGTTTCAGAGTGTTAACGGCATCCGTTCTTCCTGCGCCCTACCTCTATTTGTTGAGAGTAAAGTCACTGGGGCCATCGTCCTGAGCTTTGCAGAAGAAAAAGAGTTTCCTGCTGAGGAAACTGAATTTATCAGGGCCCTGGTTAACCAATGTTCTCAGGCCCTTCACCGGGCATTTCTTTTCGAAGCCGCTCAGGATGCGATCAAAGTACGGGATGAGTTCCTCTCAATTGCCTCTCATGAACTGCGCACACCTCTAACACCTCTAAAGCTTCAGCTTCAAAGTCTTGGACGACACCTGAAGGCTTCTGAGCAGCTTGAAGCCGATGCCAGAGTCATGAAAATGGTTGAATCCTCAGACCGCCAGGTAAACCGTCTGACAAGTCTTATCGACGATCTTCTTGATGTCTCACGCATCAGCGCCGGGAAGCTCTCATTAAATATCGAAGATATTCACCTCTCTGAACTCATGGAAGAGGTGATCAGTAATTACAAGCACCAGCTCAAAGAGAAAAAGATCTCACTTGAGGTCGAACTTGATGGGAGCTTACAGGGAAGATACGACCGGGTTCGGATCGAACAGGTCTTTATCAATCTTCTTACGAATGCCGCTAAATATGCACCCGGGAAACCATTGAGTATCTGTCTCAAAAGAGACGGGCAAATGGCCGTCATCGAAGTTAAAGATCAGGGGGCGGGGATCAGTCCTGCAGATCAGTAACGCATCTTTGAGCGCTTTGAGCGAGTGAAAGATCGGGACAATGTGGGAGGCCTGGGCCTTGGTCTCTATATCTCCCGCCAGATCGTTGAAGCTCATGGTGGGCATATCTCAGTAGAAAGCCAGTCTGGCCTGGGCTCCACATTCCGGGTGGAGCTGCCTTTATCCTGAGTCCTATTGAAGGACTTCTTCAGAGAATTTTTAGAATGAATGTTTGGCCCTGAGTGAGGGGACTTGTTAGCCTTAGAGCACCAGGTTCATCAATTCTATTGATGAATTTAAGCAAGAGAAAAGAAGCTCAAAAGGCAGATTTTCTGAGGGCATTACTGGAAAAAATGGTCGCCTAAGGTGACCATTTTTTTTAACCCTTTTACTCAGTTGATCTCCATCCAGAATTAAGCTGATGGCCCTCCTTCCCATTGAATCCATTTGTTAGAATACCAGCAGAAGCTTTCAAGGAGGAAGTCATGCCAAATCCAAATACAGAAACTAACGAAACAAATAAACCAAATCTTAATCCGGGCACACCCAACGAGGACCAGAATCTTTCTTCTGGAGAATCAGGAACCGAAGTGAACCCGGGGGAAACGGGGAATGCGACAGAGGTCGATCTTGATCCGCAGAAAACAAATACCTATGAGGGTGACGAAGGTGCCCCAAATAGACAATAAGGAGAAAAAATGAAGCTGTTATCCACGATGAAGAGCTATATCCCTAAGAAGTATCTGAGCTATGATTTCTATGCTCGTCGTATCCCTGAACGTTACCGTAAAGGGGTGGATCTTATTGCTGAGCAAGCCATGAGTGATTTTAATTCCTGGCGGGGAGATAAAGGTGTCTCTCTTGATACACCTCCTGAGGAGCTCGAAAAACGACGGCTTAACCTCATCAAAAACTTTGAGAACGAAGAGGGAAAGTTTCCAAAGGGATTCACTGATGAGTCCCATGAACAATCTCTGAAAGACTCTCAGAAGGTGGGAGATTTCTCAAGAAATCCGGTGAATTCTCCTGCTGGTGTTGGACACAATTACAATTCCAACATGTCTCAGCGAAATTTCGAAAG
>CAZPFM010000366.1:0-3331 GCA_964585845.1 uncultured Bacteriovorax sp. | reverse complement strand
CCTCAGTCAGTCCTCGATCATCTCTCTAAGCTTGATCAGGATACTTCCTCAAGTGGAGTGGATGCGGCCTGGATTGAAGGGCTTATCGAAGAGAGAAAGACCGCAAAGGCTTCCAAGAACTGGGCCCGGGCCGATGAGATCAGAAATGAGCTCACCGCGAAGAATATTGTCCTCAAAGACAACCCGGACGGTTCCACGAGCTGGAAGATAAACGGATAATTTTTACACGGTTTTTGCTTTGCGGCACGAGACTTCGTTTGACGGCTTTGCCCTCAGAGTTTAACTGAAAGGGTATATAAAGGAGTCATCGATGAAGAAACTTATGTTGGGCGCGATTCTATTGCCGACCCTTTCCTTTGCAGGCTACCAGGAATCCCGGGATGCCTTTTTAAAGGCCAAGGTTCCTCACCCTTCTGAACTCGTAAAACTTCAGGACATCACCTGTGACATTTCTCCCTTCGCCGATGAAGACTGGGTGGGGAGCATTACTTTCGGAAATTTCCGAAACGATCCGGTGATGGTGACTTCTTATAAGAATATTCCTCTCAATAAAACTGCCACAGCGATTCGAACAGGAAGCCTGGCCCTTCGCATGAGCTCCCGTGGAGAAGTTGTCTATGAGCAAGTTGGCGATATGACTCCTCAGACAAAAAACTATCCAAAGGCCATCAGTGAATCAGGCAAAATTGCCTGGAGCTATGGTGTTTGTAAGAAAACGAGAGAAAAAGTTCGAATCGAAAAAGTAGGAACGTGGTGGAATGAATACCTCTCTCTTCCAGCACTGAATACATCTCATACCGAGCTTGTTTCAAGCTTTGCAAATAAGTCCTTTAACTGCACGAGCCTTCGGGTGGGATACAAAGGTGCAGTCGATATGGATGAGGTTCGCCTTGTGAATAATCATAAGCTTGAGCCTTCTCGCTGCAGTAGCCATGATTTTAAGTTCTGCCAAACGGCAACCCCGAGATTTGTGGGTGGTGATTCTGGTCACCTCATGGGCTGGAGATACCGACCTGAGCCGGATATCATGCAACAGTATATGCAGTTTGTGAGCTGGTATGACGTGAAGTACATCAGCAATGAGAGTTTCATGGTGGCCCTCTCTGAGAATCTCGCCTCCACGGATGTTCATGACAGATCCGGTCGCTATCCCAATTGGGATGTGAGTATGCTGATTAAGTGCTCAATGAAAAAATAAAAAAAAAGGGACTCGAAAGAGTCCCTTTTTTTTTTGATTAGTGAATCGTGAGCTCTGTTCCGTCATCAAAGAAAAGGTCGACGTTCCAAGGAAAGATGAAGGGAGATCGCTGAAGGGAGGAGAAGCCATTGTTGACGACCCAATACTCCCGGTAAAAAGGGATAAAGTTAAAAATAAGGCTTCTCTCGTTTTTCTTTTTGAATGCGATTCTCTTATTCACCACCATCGTCACCTTGAGTTCTGTCTCAGAGATGATCTGATAACTGGCAGTGGCTGGTACCTCATTGCAGAGGATACAAAATCCCTTTTTATAAAGACTGATGGAGAGTGAAGACGGCTCAAGACGGTAGAGACCCATGCGCTGGTTTTGGCAGTAACCGTATTGGGCCACGAAAGTGAAGGTCGCTTCAGAATCGTCCTCACTGATCTTCTTAATGTCTTTAACCCAATTCACAAAGCTATGATCCTGGGTCTTACAATCGAGAGGATAGTAGGGGGTTACGATGACTCCCGTGTCCTGAGCAAAGGCCGTGAAAGAGAAGAGGACTCCTAAAAGAAGGGCAATTTTCATGGTTTTATTCCTTGTTATAAGGATTATTTACCCGAAAACGGCTTCCAGGAGCTCAAAGTCTGTAATTTCTACTTGATAGCGTCTCTGGCCTTGAAAACATGGCAAGATACAGTATCCGCGTAACTTCAAGATGAGATACCCATGAAAAAGCAACTGGCCCTTGGATTTAGTTCACTCCTCCTTACGACAACTCTCATGGCCGGGGTCTGTCCTAGAACGGAGAGTTTTCGGGAGATCTCTCAGGGTGAAGTTGTCGACTTCTTAAAAGATAATCGAATTGTTATGGTGAATTCCGTAGACCGGGAGCATCTTCTCAATTTCTATCAGGAGTTTCAGAAGTTCCCGGAAAGCCTCATGCAGGAAATGCTTGTCATGAAAGCTGACATCCATATCCTTCAAGGAACGGGTGTAACTGAAGACCCGACTTGGGAAAAAATCCATGTCGTCTCCGGTTCTGGTGGTCGAGGCTGGGACATCGTTCCTGGTTCCGGAGGATTTCCTTATTATAAAATGGCCGGGGGTCACAGCATTCCCACCCGGATTGTCGTCAATCAGCTCTACAATACAACCAGCGATATCGGAGGCCATGGCTCTGAGAACCTTTTTCTGCATGAGCATGGACATTCTCTGGATAGTCTCTACGACGATCATGACATCTCAAAAACACCGAAGTTTCGGAAACTATTTTCTGAAGAAAATCTGCCATATCTTAAGAGTATTTGTCCGACTCACTGTTTTACAGCAGAGGGGATCAATTACATCGAGGCATTTGCCGAAACCTTTACTCACTTCAATGCCTGCGATTCTTCCCGTATGAATATGGAGCGGGAGGCGCCGGCCATTGCTGACTTCTTTGCAGCTCTTGACTCGGTTAAAGAGTATAAAATCCGGGAAAGTCACACGAAAGGCTTAAACCTTATTCCTGGATCATCATCTTCTGACCGAAGTGAGGAAAGGACTGTACGTCGAAGTAACGAGAGACCAAACGTTCGGACTAACCAGAATACGGGTTCTGATGAAATTGAACAACCGCGCCGGAAAAAGCGCAAGTCCATTGGTCGATTCTTTAAAGATCTCATCGAGGATATCGATGACATTTTCAACTAAGTCAGCTCTGAATAGTCCTGGGCCTTGTTGACCACCTTGAGTTTCTTTTTCTTTGTGATGAGAAGCTCAAGAGGGCGTCCCCGTAAATTGTAATTTGATCCCATGCTATAGCCATAGGCACCCGTGTCCCGGAGAACGAGTAAATCACCCGTGGACAATTTCGGAAGCTTGCGATCCGTTGCAAAGCAGTCAGAGGTCTCACAGATCGGACCCACCACGTGGCTCAGAGTATCGGCCTTGCGATCCTTCACTGGAAGGAGATGATGGTAAGCTCCGTAGAGGGAAGGTCGTACAAAGTCATTCATTCCGCCATCAACAATCACGAATCGATTATTCTCTGAAACCTTATTCCGCAGCACCTTCATGACAAAGACACCGGCCTTGGCGACGATTCGTCGACCAGGCTCGAAGACCACCCGTGGTTTAAGGTCCGACTTGGCATAGAAATTCTTGTT
>CAZPFM010000365.1:0-3353 GCA_964585845.1 uncultured Bacteriovorax sp. | reverse complement strand
GCCATCCAAACAATCCTCCGCCCCCTCCACTGGAATAGCTTGCCATCTTCATGAAATAGGCCTTGTACCGGGTGATCCCGGTAGAATCTTTCGTGTAGTTCTCCGTCGTATAAGTTGTCCTCACGCGATCAGCGTGGTTGAAGTTCAGCATATGCCCCATCTCATGAGAAAAAAGTGATGCCGATGTATTCACGGAACCGGCCCAGGTAGAATCTGTGGGCTTCGAAGTCGGCTTCACGGTTCGCATGATAAAGACAGGATCATAATCCAGGCCCTGCCGTTCCGCGCGCCCATTCACATCCACCTTCTCCTCTCTTGCGATGACAACGAGTATTTGACCCTTCTTTTCCCAACTATGCTCCTTATACTTATCAATCAGAGTCCTTGAGCCAGAAGACATGGGAGAATTGTGAAGACGAGAATCCTTCACGATTTGTTTTTTCCCAAGTACTAACTCTGTTGATGCCTGTGAATAGTAATCAGCGTTAAGCTTATTGAGGACGCTCTGGAGATAGACATTGTCCCGGGCCCAGATCTCATTACCCTGACCATTACTCTCCTGAAGGATGATAAAGTTCACTGATATTTTAGTTTTCGCATAAAGATTTCCAGAGATGATCAAAAGACCAAGACCGAAGATCATTGAAGTTTTCATGGATGCCTTTGGACGGGTGTCCGGTTTATGTTGATGGCTTGCTGCTATTCTAAATCCTCTTAAGACAACTTATCTGCTCTACTGGAAAGTTCATGACTTAGAGAGGTGACCTGCCTTCTCACCTGCCAGAAAGACTTGGCAAAATTCAAAAATGAGCTTTCTAAGCCTCTAAAATAAAAGGGATTTAAATTTGGTTGCGTCAAAATTGCGATAAAGACTGGGCAAGAACCTCTAAATACTTAAAAACGCTTGTCAGATCCTACCCCCGTCGTCTATCATGCCCTCTCTCTTAGACATGTTTTGAGGAAGCAGGCTCCGGTCTAGGGTTTTTATTAATTGTTTCCTGCTACCGCCACAAGGAGAAATCTATGGCAAAAGTCGACATGGGGCGCTCGCGCTTCAAAATTCAGAGACGCTTAGGCGTTGAACTTCCAGGTCTTGGTAAGGCCGGCGCTCTCGAGCGTAAACCTTATGGTCCAGGTCAGCACGGGATGCAGAGAAAGAAACTCTCTGACTATACCGTTCGTTTGATCGAGAAGCAGAAGGTGATGTTTAACTACGGTCTTCGCGAGTCTCAGCTCCGTAACTACGTTAAAAAATCTAAGAAAGTAAAAACTCAGTCATGGGTTGATACAATGATCCAGACTCTCGAGTCTCGACTTGATAACGTTGTTTTCCGTCTTAACTGGGCCCCTTCAATTCCAGCTGCTCGTCAGATGGTTTCTCACAAGCACATCATGGTTAACGGTAAAACTGTTAACGTTCCAGGCTACCAGGTTAAGCCAAATGATGTTGTTGAGATCTCTGATACAGGTGCGAAGTCTGGAAACTACCTCCAGGCAAAACAGCGTCCAAGAATTTCTTCTGTTCCTGCTTTCCTCACTAAGGAAGCTTCTGGAGAGAAAGAAAAGGCGAAGATGGTCTCTAAACCACTCGCTGAGGACATTCCATTCGCTTTCGAAAAGCGTCTCGTGATCGAGTACTACTGGAAAGTAAAATAATTCGATTTGAAAATGAAGGCCCTCGAAAGAGGGCCTTCATTTTAACGCTTTTTTGGAACTTCGACCTTTAGCCCCTTAAGAACTGTCTCTGGGACTTCCACATAAAAGGGAGTTCCCTGACGAAAGGTCTGAGTTTTTCGGAAATATTTTCTGGGAAGATAGTAGCTCTGTCCGAATTCATCCACCACCTTGACCTTTTCCTGGTCAAAGGAACCGCCGATCTTTCCCCGGATGATTACTTCCTTGGAAGCTTCCGCAAAGATCAGTCCTGAATAGAAAAGTCCTAGAGCTAGGTATTTCATTGCCGGGAGACTCCATTGATAAGATCACGGATGTCACGCCCGAGATACTTCTGATCATTTTCTGCAGCGGATGAGGACCAGTAATGCTGATCCTTCGTGCAATCAGCCGCGTTGCCACAGTTCTCTTCCCCGCAGGTTGAGGCCCGGATGAACTTGCCCTCACCTACAGTTCTATTACAGACAACATAGCCCACACAGATCTTCGTCGTACGCCCTCTTCCGCAGCCCGGGGCTTCGTGGATCTTTCGAGGCATGTCTTCCACCCATTGGCAGGAGTCAGCATCAAAGTTATCGAATTTATCGTCGAGTTCTTCCTGGTCCACGATTGTTGGCCGGGCCGGCTGCTCCGTCTCAGCTTCCGCTGGAACTACAGCTTCTGCAGGAGTTCTGGTTTCAGTTCTCGTCGTTGTTGTGGTCGTCTGAGCTGCAGCATCAGGCGCAATAGGAGAGCGAACGTTTTCATTGGTGGCAGCGGTAATCTCAGCACTAGTTACTGGTCGGGCCAGTGGCTGGACTGTTGTTTGGGTGATCACAGGCTCAGGAGTATTCTGTGCTGGGGGTCTTGGGGCCACCGTCCTAGGAGCTGCAGGCTGTCGAGTCTCTTCGGCGGGTACGTCCTCAGTGGAGTCTTCATTATCATTGGCCGCTGCTTCAGTAATTTGTTCCAGATCAATGCCTTCAAGTGCACTTCTACTTCCAGTGAAAGTTTCAATGTTACTTCGCCCAGCAGATTGAGGAGCCTGACCGCCTATTGTGATATTTGCAGACATTTGCATGCACAGTACTGAAGATGGGTTGGCCGTACACTCACGGTCTCTTTGAGCATCAGTAAAACCAAAGTTAGCAGCAAAAACTGTCTGGTAAAGTGAGACTAATAAGAAAATGGTGATCACCGGCTTTTTCATAACTTCTCCAAAGATTCCAAAAGCTTATCGGCAAACAGGGGCAAAACCTGATTTAAAACATTGGTTTCTAACAAATCAAAGAGTTTATGAGGTTTTCCTTCATGAAAATGCAAGGGGCCTGTGACCGAAAGAGATGGCATCTACTGAGCGGAAGCTCGGTTAATCAGGTTACGAATTTCTCGCCCCAGGTACTTGGGAGAGGACTCATCTACATGACTGGACCAGAACCCTGGATCCTTGGTACAGGCCGAGGCGTCTGCAGCACTATCCCCACAATACTGAGTGGAACATGTGGAGGCGCGTATAAACTTCCCTTCTCCTTCTCGGAGTCTGCAACTGACGTAACCCACGCAAACCTTTGTTCGGCTGCTTCGCCGGCATCCCGGGGCTTCATGAATTTTTCTAGGCATATCAGGGACCCATTCGCACTGATCGGGATCAAAAACGGAGAAGCTCTCTTCAAGCGCATCCTGATTGTCAGTCACCTCAG
>CAZPFM010000364.1:0-3368 GCA_964585845.1 uncultured Bacteriovorax sp. | reverse complement strand
GCCGGAGAGATTCTCCACACAGGATTCGGCCCGGCGCTTAGAGGATCTTTCATCCACAGTTCCCTTAAGATGGATAACTCCATCTTTCACATTAACTTCGATATCTGAAGCATCCAAACGGGAATCATCAGAGAGTGCCTCACAGGCCTGATCTTTGATGGAGTCATCAGAACGTCTCCATCCCTTTGGACCCTTTCCGTAATGTTCTCCACGACGAAAGCGCTGGTCGTTTGTATCAAAGCTTGTGTCATCGTAGAAGCCCGCATCGGAGAAGCCAGAGTTACCGATATTCTCTCCATAGCGGTCCGCTGAAGAGTATTCAGTTCCCCGGTAATCCCGGTTTCCGTAACGACGTTGAGTCGGACGGTCAAAGCGTCTTCCTTCCCGGTCTCCGGCAAGTGAATAGTCGCCCTGCCCGTAATCATCAGGACGATAGTCGCTGCGACGAATATCCCGGTCATAGTAAGAGGAGCGTGGCTCTTCCCGGTCCCATTCATCCATATAGTCCGATTGACCAAATGATCTTTCTTCATCAAGAGAACGGTTCATTCGGCTTCCCCGGCCGCTGCGGATACGACCCTGATCAAGGCCACGGTGCTGAGGCCAGGAATTTCGATCTTCAAATCTCATAAGAACTCCTTTTTAATCCTTCGAGCGAAGGTAAGTTTTGAGTTCGTATGCTCACATCTTTCTTTAAGATGGTCTCTTTTGGAGCGGTGAACTTTGAGATAACTTTAGATTATTGCCGATTGATACGCTTCAGGATTGAGCGAAGAGTGTCGTTATCAAGAGATTTCCCAACCATGGAGACCCAGTACTCTTCCTGCACCGCTTTGAGGCGTCCAATCCGTATGAGACGCTGGCCCTTGACCCATTCCTTAGCACTGAAATCTCCGAGTGCTATGAGCCCCCTCCCCCGGGATGAGAGTTCTTTTAAAAGTGCCAGATCCTGGGCTTCAATGAGAACGCGAAGATCCATAGCATGCTCAAGGAAGAATTTTTCTACTTCGTGCCGTAGGGGAGATTGAAAGCCGGTAAGAAGAAAAGGCACCCCAGCTAAAGAAGCGGGAAAACCCTTTCGGAGATGGATAAAGTTCTTTCCTCCCCAGATGGATACCGGCTCCTGCCCAAGAGAAACAGAGACCATTTTTTTACCATCGAACATGGGCTTAAAGTTACCGATCAGGATATCTGCTTTTCCATCTAGCAGAAGCTTCAGAAGATCATCCCCTCGCCCTTCAATAATCCGAAGTCTGAATTTTTCTTTGCCGAGAATCTCATCCAAGGCCCTCGCCACGATTGACTTAGGGACCACCTCCTGAACAGCTATGGTGAGCTCTTTACTTTTCTGATCGTGGATATGATTCACATTCAGCAGGAGCTCTTCTTCAAGATCCTTGATCGCCCGGGCGTATTTCATGACATACTCGCCCTCCTGGGTCAGCTGCAGGCGCTTGCCATGTCGATGAAAGAGGGGCATTCCCAGCCATTCTTCAAATTGCTTAAGCTGGGCACTTAAAGCGGGCTGCCCTACGAGAAGTTTTTTTGAAGCCGCGGAGATTGTTCCGAGTTCGGCGATGGCCAGAAAGTATTTGAGGTGATGAAGGTTCATCTCTTCTATATAACATAAACAGATATTAAACGTTAATTTTATCGACTTTCATAAAGTAGAGGGGACTCGTATAATGCTAAAAAAGGAGTCCTCTATGTCAGTTTTAAAGTTAGCGATCATGAGCTTTCTTGTCGTTTCCTGCTCTCACCGGGCACAAACCTCCCAGGAATTTGAAAAACGCCTGAATAACCAGACGGCAGAAAGCCTCTCTCAGGTGGAAAATAACCTTAAGGATCTATTAAGCATGCACTCTGAGCTGACCGACCAGCAAAGAGAAAAAATTCAAGCAAGACTTCGTCAATTTATCGCAATGCAAAGAAGCCTTCGGGATAGAGAACAAAAGCTTCTTGAGCTTGGCCTAGGGGATGCAATCTATGCCTCTGAAGCCTCAAAAAGCCACTGGAAAAAAGAAGTCGCCAAGCTCTATGAACAGAAGGCCGACAACACCCGGAACACGGTCAGTGACATTCACGACATCACCCGGAATCCACCGGTGGAAAAAGACTTCTACCATGAGTTCCCTATACTCATGCGAGAAGTGCGCTAAAAGAGTGTGCGAAGCCTGAATAAAAGTGTAGAAGGATGGCCATGAGGAAAAGTTATTTTGTTCAACTTCTTCGGTCTCTCAAGCTCAAGCGGCAGTATTTTTTCTACGCCATCCTTTACGGGCTCCTCTCACTGGTGACTCCCCTTGCATCTCAGTTCCTTGTTAACCAGCTCGCCCTGGCCGGGATCTGGGTAAACACTATTATCTTCATCGTCATTCTGGCCGTTTTCCTTATCGTCTCTCAACTCCTGAAGTTCGGTCTGGTTCTTCTCACTGAATACATCCAGCGAGAACTTTTTATCTCGGAAGGCCAGCGCTGGACTCGTCCCGGCGCGGGGAAGGCTCCTTATTATTTCGAGGTTCATGATCTCATGAAGAGCTTTAGTTTAGCCTTCACGAGCCTGGTGGATCTGATCCTCTTAAGTATCTTTGGGCTCCTGGTGGTGATGGCCTTTCATCCCCTTTTTATTTCCATCCCGGCCATCCTTGCTATTGCATTTTATTTCCTCTTCTTCTCCTGGGATGAAGCGGTTCGAACTTCGGTCGCCGAGTCTGATGAAAAATATAAAAATTATTACCGAAAAGAAAAAAGTGAAGAAATCACAGAAAATCATTTCGTGGATTTTCTTAAAGCGCGACATAAGCACTTTTACTTCATTGTCAGAAATAAAATCATCGTCCTCACCACGACTGTTATCACTCAGCTTATTACATTAGGAGGCGGTATCTACCTCATTCAGCTCGAGCAGCTCTCCATCGGTCAACTCGTCTCAACCGAAATCATCTTGAGTGGCATCCTTGCCTCCTTTGTAAAATTCCCTAAAACTCTTGAGCATCTCTACGATCTAGAGACCAGCGGAGTGAAACTTACTTATGCTCTGGAGAAAAAATCATGACTCCCATGACAAAACTCCTTAAGCCCCGCCTTCCCTTCAAAGGACGCCTGCCCTGGATCATCCTCATCATCCTGATCCCGGGAGTTTTCTTTCTCCCCTGGGTGAGTTTCACCACGGGAACTGGTAAGGTCACGGCGATTGATCCCACTGAACGCATTCAGAGTTTAACGATGCCGGTGAAGGGATTCATCAAGAAGTGGCACGTGAAAGAAGGTCAATCTCTTAAGAAGGGAGATCTTATTGCTGAGTTCGCCGACAACGATCCGGATCTTCTGGAGCGCTATGACCGGGAAATGAGTGCCGCAAGAAAAGC
>CAZPFM010000363.1:0-3369 GCA_964585845.1 uncultured Bacteriovorax sp. | reverse complement strand
TGATCGATTCGCGCGGGCCACGGCTTCAGGATTTATTTCTACACCCAGGCCTTGCGAAAAATAAGCAGAAGCCGTCAGACTAAAGGCACCCTGACCGCTAAAGAGTTCACAAAATCGTTCTGGGCTCATCTCTTTGATCCATTCCGAAGCTCTAAGATAAAGCTTTTCAGCTACTTTATTATTCGTCTGAACAAAGCCCTGGGGGTGAACCTTTGAAAGGATTGGACCAAAAGCGTGGGTGACACTTTCTTCTGAGGTGAAAAAGATCTCTTCTTCTCCTTCGAGGATGGCGTGAGGGATGGGTTGGATATTGGCCGACATCACTTTAACATCTGGGTGATTCTGAAGAAAGTGAGCTGAGTTTTTTTTAATTCTATCTAATGACTCTTTTGATCGCAGAATAAACCGGAGGTAGAGTTCAGAAGTAGAGGAGACATAAATGATGAGACCTTTAAGTTCACCCTTTTTAGACTTTATTTCATACGGATTTAGTCTCGCCTCCTGAATAAAAGGCTTTATTGAAGAGAGAAGGGAGTTAATTCTCTGATCATGAAGAGGACAGTTCAGGATTTCACGACCCAGGTCAAGATCCCCGAGTCCTGTGAGTCCAATCAAGGGTTCTTCAAGACTGCCAGTGACGACAAATTTCGCCTTGGACCGGAACCCTTCCAGAGCTGAAGTCACGGTGGGAGACAGGCTATCGGGTGAAACCCCGAGAAGCTTTGTCAGTGCCTGCTCTTTGTGGCGGATTTGTTCAGCGTATTCCGTCTCGATTTTCGTGCACGAGCGGCAAATCCTTTGATTGTAGTACGAGCAATCGAGTTTCATATTATAATGATACCTGCGATGAAAACGTTAAAGAACGCCCTTTCTATCATAATCTTCTCATTTATTCTCGTTCTGGGAATTCCTGCTTCTATTTACTTCCGGAAAGACGCGGGCGATCTCCGGGATAAGTATCCTCATATCATTAAAGAGGAAAAGATCAGCTACGAGATCAGAGAAAAGATGCCCGATTACTGGGTAAAGCTCCCCAGGATATCTAAGGCCTTAAGGGGGGCCATTATTGTCTCAGAGGATTGGGCCTTCTATCAGCATCATGGGGTAGATCTCCCTCAATTAGAGAAAGCACTGACGGAGAATGATAAAAAACTACGGGGAGCGAGTACCATTACTCAGCAAATGGTGAAAAATGTACTCCTTTACCCCGATCGAAGCCTCTGGAGAAAATTTCAGGAATTGCTTCTCACTTTGAGGGTAGAAAAGATCCTCTCCAAAGACCGTATCCTTGAAATCTATCTGAACTCCATTGAGTATGGTCCGGATGTCTATGGGATTAAGCATGCGGCGAGGTACTACTTCAAAAAAACGCCTGAAGCTTTAAGTCCCCGGGAAGGAGCATTCCTCGCTATGCTACTACCTAATCCGAAATCCTATTCAGCATCTTTTCGAAGAAAAAAACTCTCTCCCTTTGCTACGAAACAGATCCTGGAGATTCTTAAAAAAATGAGAATGGCCGGATATATTTCTCAAGGGACTTTTGAAGAGGAAAAAATGCAGAGATTCAGCTGGGAGCCTGCCCCCCCACCTCTAGAGGAGGTGCCGGAGACATTCGTAGGCGACGGCGGTAGCGACATTCGAGAGATTGAGGGAGCGGATATGTTCGGAGAACATGGGGAGCCGGTAGAATGAGGAGTGATACTCATCCTCGAGCTCATAGGGGAATCCCTTCGTTTCTCCTCCGAAGATGAGATAGCAGTCCTTAGCATAAGGTGCTTCGTAGTGATCTTTTTCTCCGGTGTTTTCAAAGAAGATCAGGCTTTCACGGGGAGGTTTTTCCCGAATAAGAAAATCTTCCCAGGAGTCGAACTCTCTCAGTTCAACAAACTTCCAGTAATCCAATCCCGCACGCCTTACGGCTTTTTCATCGATTTCAAACCCATAGGGCTTAATGAGAATGAGTTCTGCGCCGAGGGCGACGCAAGTGCGCCCGATACTCCCGGTGTTACCGGGAATCTCGGGCGCAATTAAAACGATCTTAAATTTACTTTGCATTAACGAGTAGATGAGTCAGTGACCGGACAATGAGACCGGAAGCACCATGGGCCGAACAGTAAGGAAGATGACCCTGGCCATCGACGACTCCTGCCACATCCAGGTGTGCCCATTTCACATCATTTTTAATGAACTCTTCGAGGAAGGCGGCAGCCACAGCAGTTCCTGCGCGCATTGGAGTTCCGATGTTTTTAATGTCAGCGATCTTCGACTTAATATCCTGTCTCCATTCCTCGATGATCGGAAGCTGCCACATATATTCATCCTGAGACTGTGCCGCTCCCAGAACTTCGTTGATCCACTTCTGGTCATTACCGAGGATAGCGCAGACCTGGTTGCCGAGGGCGACAAGGCAAGCCCCGGTAAGAGTAGCGGCATCAATGAGGTAGTCAGGATTTTGATCACAGGCATAGTCGAGCGCATCTGCGAGAATGAGTCGACCTTCGGCATCGGTATTGAGGATCTCGACAGTTTTTCCACTCCGGCCAGTAATGATGGAATCCGGGAAAGTTGCCAGAGAGTTAACCGCATTATCAGTCATGGCAAGGATACAGGTGATTTTTACGGGAGCTTTCTCGAGTACGGCTGCCCGGAAGGCACCGTAGAGAGTTGCTGATCCGCCCATGTCTGTTTTCATCCCCGCCATGCTTGCCCCTGGCTTGAGTGAATAGCCGCCGGTATCGAAGGTAATTCCTTTACCAACGAGGGCAATGTGTTTGGTTTTGCTGTTTGAGCGTGGTGGCTCATAAGTAAGATGAACAAGGCGTGGTTCATAGGCAGAACCAGAGTTCACGGAGAGTAAAAGACCCATTTTTTCTTTTTGGATTTGGGCCTTGTTAAGAATCTTCACCTTCACACCCGTGAGATTCTTTTTCACATCAGCTTCAATCCTCTTGGCATATTCTTCAGAGTGAAGAACATTGGGAGCTTCGTTGATAAAATCTTTTGTGACATTGATCGAAGAAGTGATGTTGCGAACTGACTGGAGTGCTTTTTCTAACTTCTGATTGTTCTTTTTTTCAGTATGAGAAAGGAAAACCGTCTGCTTGGCAGCTTCAGTCTTCTTACTCTTATACTTATCAAAGGAGTAGTCTGTCAGAAGAGCCACTTCTGCGATGAGCTTAGCCGTAAGAACTTCGTCCCGAAGACCATTGAAGCCGGGAACATCAAAGGCAACCTTTGAGAACTTAGAACCTCTTACGGTCTTAAAAATTTTGGCCACAGTCTTACGAAGATCTTCATGCTTAAGTTTAGCCCTACCACCGAGACCCACGACGATGACGTATTCGCCAAATGGTCCTGAGAAACTGAGTG